>DATGGF010000471.1:0-2103 GCA_035308625.1 Acidimicrobiales bacterium
GTGGCCCTGTCCGGCGACGGCGGCGACGAGCTGTTCGGCGGGTACAACCGCTATGCCTTCGCCGCGGCGTACTGGCACCGCCTCGAACGGCTGCCTCGGGCCCTGCGCCGGGTTGCCGCCGGCGCCCTGGACATCGTCCCCCCGGGGCGCTGGGACGCGCTGGCCGAGCGGATGTCCCCCGCGCTGCCGGCCCGGCTGCGTATGCGAATGCCCGGCGCCAAGATCCACAAGGCGGCCCGGGTGCTCGGGGCCGAGGGCCTGCACGACGTATACCGCCTGCTCGCTTCGCACGAACACGACCCGGCCGAGCTCGTTCTCGGCGCGGTGGAACCGCTGACCCTCCTGGACCGCCCCGACAGCTGGCCCGTGCTGCGCGAACCGGTCGAGCAGATGCTCTACCTCGACACGATGACCTACTTGCCCGACGACATCCTGACCAAGGTCGATCGGGCCACCATGGCCGTGAACCTCGAGACTCGCCTTCCATTCCTCGACCCGGCCGTGGCCGAGCTGGCCTGGCGCACACCGTTCTCGGCCAAGGTGCACGACGGCACGGGCAAGTGGATGTTGCGCAAACTCCTCCACCGCTACGTGCCGGCCGAACTGGTGGAGCGGCCCAAAGCGGGTTTCGGGATCCCGCTCGGGCAGTGGCTGCGGGGCCCGCTGCGCCCATGGGCCGAGGAACTCCTCGACCCGAGGCGCCTGCGCCGCCAGGGCTATCTCTCGCCCGAGCCAGTGCGACGACTGTGGGAGTCCCACCAGGCCGGACGGCGCGACCGGGCGTACGAGCTGTGGGACGTGCTCATGTTCCAGGCGTGGCTCGACGCCTGGGCGGCCTGAATCAGACCCGCGCCCACGCGGGTCTGGCCCGCTCTCGGCGGCGTCTTCGCGAGAGCTCCCACGGAAAGACGCGGGGCTGTCGTCGGGGCGACACCGGGATGGCCAGCAGCACCAGCAGGAAGGGGAGCACCAGCACTCGTTCCCGGTCGATGAGGCCCAGGTTCGACAGCGCGGCGAAGGCGTAGCAGAACCCGAGCAAGTCCAAGAAGGCCACCATGACGTACGGCCGCATCAGGGCGACCCGGGGCAAATAGCGCAAGCGGCGCACTGACGTGAGGATGAGCACGACGATCACAGTGTTCTCCACCGCGGCCACGCGCTGCCCGGCCCCATGCGCGTTGAAGAGCTGAGGCAGGAAGAGCACCGAGTAGATGTCCTGTGGGTAGCCGGCCGGGCCGGGGTGATACGGGATGCTGCTCGCCTGTCCCGAGTTGTTGGCGGCAACGGCATTGAGCGAGAACACCGGTGCGCCCTGTTTGGCCAGTTTCTGGGTGACTCCGACCACCAGGGCGAGGAACGCGGCCTGCACCGCGGCCAGAGCCACGAATCGGGCCAACCGGAAGGTTGTGCCCCGGGCCCGGGGCCGAAACAGGGTGGCCACCGCCACCACACCGAGCAGGAGAAGCAGTTCCTGGGGCCGCACGTAGATGCCGATGGCGATGCCCACCACCATGAGGAAGACGCCGCGCGGTCGACGGGCCAAGACTCGTGCGGCGCCGTCGGCGGCGATGCCGACTGACAGGTACATGACGGCTTCCTTGCTCGCTCCAGCCGTCCAGAAGATGAGCGAGGGCAGGAAGAAGATCATCTTGGCGTAGCGGCGGTGGTCGGCCTCGGGGAACGTCACGCAGAAGGCTCGGAAGAAACCGAGCGTCCCCAGGAAAGCGAACCATCCGAAGACGAAGAAGGCGGCCAGCTTGTTGATGCCGACGAAGGCGAAGATGATCCCGGCGAACACGCTGACCGAACCGGCGCCCAGGAACTTCTGGTTGGTGCCGGCCAGGGAGAAGTTGAATTGGCGGAAGCGAGGACCGAGCAGGGCGCCCTGATTGACGTAGCGGTTGTAGTCAGTGATGCCGTGGTAGTAGTGGTTGACGACCCAGATCTGCACCGGGGCGGCCAGCAGGTGCAGCACGAGGCCGATCATGACGATGCGGTACAGCCGTTCGTCGCGCTCTTCCTTGGCCACGCGCCGGGCAATAGGCCGGCTGAGGAAGATCAGAATGGCGGCGATCGGGTAGGCGACGAGCGGGTTGGACCTGA
>DATGGF010000472.1:0-14229 GCA_035308625.1 Acidimicrobiales bacterium
GTCGGCCGGTGACGACCGCAGCAGCACACCGTCGTCGCGAGGCTGGCCGATCCAGGCCCGGGGCAGCGCGGCGGCGCATTCCCGGCTGAGCACGATTTCCCCGGCCGAGGCCAGGCCCTCACAACGCACCACCGTGCTGGCCGAAGGCCCCGTCACCACGAACTCCCGATGCGAATCCCCGACCAAGAAGGCGTGGAAGGTCCCGCAGTGCACTCCCATCGAGATGCGTAGGGTCACCTGACCGGCCGAAGTCTGCAACCGGCCCACGTGACGGAGCCGGGCCCGCATACCGGCCGCGGCCTGCACGGACCGCCGCTCGTTCTCGGGACCGGCGAAGTACAGGAGCAAGGCGTCGCCCCCGAACTTGAGCAGCTGGCCCCCAGCGTCGTAGGCGACGGCCAGCAGCTGCTCGAAGCAGTGGTTGATGGCGTCGGTGACTTCTTCAGCCCCCACCTTGCCGTGACGCGCCAGACGTTCCGACATCTTGGTGAAGCCCGAGATGTCGGCGAACACCATGGAGCCGGGCAGGGCCCGCCACTGCGGCCCTGATCCCGCGCCAGGTTCGTGCGCCCACTCGAGCGCGGCTCGTGGGACGAAGGGCGTGAAGCGCGCTACGGGGTCCAACGAGCTCCGCTCAGGCCATGCGGGGGTCGACGCCGACGAAGTACACCGTCCACGTCACCGTGACGTTCGCGGTGGTGACCTTCGGCTTGGGCGACAACAACACCTTGGCCACACAGGGTGTGGGATAGCCGGTCTTGGCCTTCCCGCAGGTGGGCAAGGGCCCGACGACTGGCGGCGTCGTGCCTCCATGCGGCTGGCACACCCCGTTGACCACCGTCTCCGCATCCTTCTCCATGTACAGGGGCACGGAGGTCGTTCCCCCAGGCAGGGAGTTGAACATGATGGAAATCGTGGCGGTGACCGGCTTGGTCTTGTCCTTGTAGGAGCAGAAGTTGCCCTTGACCTCGGCTGGCGTGCAGGTCGTCCCGCCGAGGCTGGCCGCCGCGGCCTGGCACAACCCCGGGTCCTGTGTCGAGGTCAGCCAGTCGGCGGTCGCCCCGACGGCGGGCCCACCGACGAGGGGATTGCCAACAGCCTTGTGGCTGCCGAGGCCGCCAGCCGGCTGAGACGAGTTGCCGATCGCCGACTTATGTTCCTTCTTGGGCAGCAACAGAGTCACCCGGTCCGGCAGTGTCGGCGACAGCGGTCCAATGGTGTTGATCACCTTGACTCCCGGCGCGGCCACCGTGATCACGGTGCCCGGCCGAGGCGGTTTCACCACGGTGACCGGGCCCAGTCCGGACGTGGAGAAATTGCCGTGGGGGGCCAGGGCCCCGTGGTTGGGCGCCGGACCTCCATTGGCAGAGACATTGGCGGTCACGGTGGTGACTGTCCCGGAAGGCAAACCCGCGGTGGATGTCAGGACCGACAGGCTGACGGAGGCACCGGCGACCAACGTGCCGATGCTGCACGTAGCCGTGCCCGGACCCGCAGAGGAGCATCCCTTTTCGGTTCGGCTCATGCCGGCGATGTCGAAGGCCGGCGGTGTGGGCAGGCCATCGCTCGCCGTCAGCCCGACCGTGACGCCAGTGGCGGTGGCGTTGGCCCCGGTGCCGGTGTTCGTCACCGTCACAGTCCAGCCGCTGTCACCGCCGGAGGTCACCGTGGCCTGGACGGGCGGGATGTTGGCCGGTGCTTGGGGCGCCGGAGTTGTGGGTGCCGAAACGACAGTCATGGTCGGCGTGCCCGAAGTCGTGAACGCCGGCGGGGTGCAACTGGTCGGACCGCTGCCGAGGTTGCTGGCCACCGTGGCGTTGACGCTGCCGGGATAGAAGTAGACGGTCCCGGGCGCGATCGCGGTGAAGTTGGCCTGGCTGTAGGTGAGCTCGTAGTCGATCGGCGTGTTGGGCACCAGCTGGAATGTCTGGGGCAGGTTGGTGGCGGAGATGTCGGCGTCCGTGGGGGTGACCAACGGGCTGGGATTACCGGACGAATCGTCGGCCAACAGGTCGAAGCTCACCGAGCTGATGGTGATGTAGCTGACGCCCAAGGTGTTGATGTCGTAGTTCACCTCAGCCGCGGGGATGTCAGCCTGCATGATTGGCGCCGTCTGGTATGTGCCGTTGACCTGCAGAGAGCTCGGGGGAACGTCCGCAGCGCTCGGCGGTGCCGGAATAAGGTCGAGACCGGTGTTGACGTTCTGGGTCCCGACTCCGGGGGTGAAGCAGCTGTAGACGTAGCTGACGGGGTAAGAGACCGTTCCCGTGAACGCTGACCCCAGCACCGTCATGGAGAAGCTGTCGCCCTCGGCCAGATGGTCATTGATGGTCGTGTAGTAGGAGCCGAGAGTGAACACGATCTGGTTGTTGGTGTAAGACGAGATGGAGACTCCGACACAGTCGCCCGGGCCCACCCCGGCGGCCCAACTATGGGTGTTGTCGGTCAGGAAGAAGGCGTCGTTGTTGTAGTCGGACCCGGTCCCGCCGCACAGTCCCGGGGGCTGGGGGTTGCCCAAATCGGCTTGGACACCGAACCCGGATCCGGACACGGTGATGGTCGGCGAGCTCACCGAGCCCGAGAAGCTCACGTCGGTCATGTTCGGGGTGGGCGCGTTCGAGAAGACGGCCGCGCTCCCACCACTGGTGACGGCAATACAGAAGCTGGCCGACGGGCACGAGATCCCGTCGACGATGTTGCCCGGGTCGACGTTGCCCGCGGCCACTACTTGTCCCGAGCTAACGGTGAAGACCACCCCAGTGGCGTCCCCGGCGACGCAGTAGCCGGCGACCGGACAGGAGATGGACTGCAACGTGGTGACGTTCGCGTCGATCTGGACCGGTGCGGCCCAGCTCGTGCCATCGAAGCTGAGGATGTCCCCGCCGAAGTCGACCGCCGCGCAATACGTGGTCGAAGGGCACGAGATGGAGTTGAACCCGTAGGACCCCCCTGTTGGGTTGGGGGAGGACAAGCTCGACCCGTTATAGATGTAGTAATCCGCGACCGTGTCCACGGCGACGCAGAAACTGGACGAAGCGCAAGAGATGGAGGCCGTGCTGTTGCCGTCCGTGCTGACGAACTCGGTCCAGTGGCTGCCGTTGTAGATCCAGGTGTTTCCACCGGCTTCGACGGCCGCACAGAAGAACATGGCAGTACAGGACACCGATACCAGGTCTGCCCCGCTGTTTACGGTGAACGGGCCGACCCATGACGACCCGTTGTAGAAGAACGCACTTCCATTGTTGTCGACGGTGACGCAGAAATTCACCTCCGGACATGAGACCGAATTGAGGCTGTGCCCGCTGTCGATGCTGGAGTCGCTGATGCTTCCGTTGTTGCCCACGCCGGCGTCACCCTGATTGTCGACCCCGACACAGAACGTGCTCGACGGGCAGGACACGGACGTCAAGGGATTTCCCGTGTAGTTCGTCGTCGCGCTCCACCCTGACGGAGGCGCGTAGGTCACGGTTCCCGTGAGGTTCGCTCCCAGAACGGTCATCGAATAGCCGGTGCCGTTGTTCAAGTCGTTGTAGCCGTTGTAGTTAGACCCGAACTTGAAGATGATCTGGGTGTCGGTGTACTTCAGGATGAAGAACCCGATGCACGCACCCGGCGGGCCGGCGATCCAGTGGATGATTCCCGTGGTGTTCTGGAACGTCATGTTGTTGCTGGGGTAGTCGGAACCGGTAGCCGAGCAACCCGGAGCACTGGGCGAGCCGAGGCTTGACTCGGTCCCGAATCCAGACCCGTTCACGGTGATCACGGGATTCGGATACTGGGCGTTCCCCGAGAACGTCACCGAGGTGATGATCGGTGAGGCGCTGGCGACCGGATTGTCGACGATCAAGCCGACGGTCGAGGCGACGATGGACGTGGCAAAGGCAAGAGCACTCAGCCGCGCCCAGTGCTGGCGCCGGTTACGACCAACGCGAGGGGATGATGTTCCGATCACAATTGCCCTCCTCGGGTGAAGGCGGTTGGAACGAAGTTGCAGACGTGCAAGTCCGCCGATGGTCTGTGCGCGTGTCCGGTCGGACGATAAGAGCACGGAACTCGGTGTCCCCGGTATCCTCAAAATTGATTGTTTGGCCTGCTCATTTGCTGTGGACAGGCAGTGTCCGGCCGCCACCCCCGGAGTTGCGGGCACTACCGTGCGTCGACGGACCATCCTTCGTCGTATTTGATGAACGCCGCGATCGGCACTTACGCGAGGGGACTTGTCTCATCTACTCTTAGCGTTCACGACCTGACGCTCGGGGGCGGGGGGAGATGCTTTCGATCACGCTGCACGACCTGCAGTACCGCTCGCGGCAATTCATCATTGCCGTGGCCGGGGCCGGCCTCGTCTTTGCCATGACCTTGTTATTGGCTGGGCTGGCGGCCGGCTTCGGCAGCGAGATCAACAACACCGTGGCCGGCATCGGTGGCAGCTCGTGGATCGTGTCGAGCGGTTCCTCGGGCCGGATTGCCGCGCTGTCACCCCTTCCCGCATCGGCGCTCATTGCCGTCGACGGCGCCCCCGGAGTCCACCAAGCCGCCCCTGTGGTCATCGCTCCGCAGGCTGCCAATGTCGGGGCGATCACCAAGAGCGTGGTGCTCGTGGGCTATGTGCCCGGAGTGCTGGGCTCGCCCGCGGTGAACACGGGCCGTGTCGTGCGCCAGCCCGGCGAAGCAGTGGTCGACACGAGCCTCGGTGTCGGGATCGGACAGTCGTTCGAGGTATCAGGCCGTCAGTTCACCGTGGTCGGCACGGTGTCGGGCGACAGCCTCCTCGGCGGAGTGGCCGATGCCTGGGTCTCCCTGGGCGACGCGCAGACCGTCGCCTTCGGGGGCCGTTCGCTCATCAGCGCGGTGATCGTGAACCATCCTCCCGCCGATCTTCCGCCGGGGCTGAAGGTGCTTTCGTCGAGCCAGATCGCCAGCAGCAGTTTGTCGGCCATGTCTGCCGGCGTCTCATCGATCCAGAACTCCCGGACCTTCATGTGGATCATCGCCGCCGTCATCGTGGCCGCCCTCGTCTACGTCAGCGCTCTGGAGCGGACTCGTGACTTCGCCGTGCTGAAGGCGCTGGGGTCGACGTCGCGCTCGTTGTTCTTTGGACTGGCCACGCAGGCCGTGCTGGTCGCCCTGATCGCTGCGGCACTAGCGGCTGCCGTGGCCAACTTCATGAAGGGTCTGTTCGCCCAGCCGGTCGACATCCCCGGCAACGCTTTCGTGATCCTTCCTCTATCAGCCGTGGTGGTGGGGATGCTGGCCAGTCTGGTGGCGCTGCGCCGGGCCATCGCAGTCGACCCGGCCGCGGCCTTTGCGGGGGGCTGATGGCTGAGCTCGAGGTCAGGGACCTGACAGTCGAATTCGATTCGGGCGGGTATGTCGTCCGCCCGCTCGACAATTTCAGCTTCGAAGCCGAGGACGGCGAGTTCGTGGCCATTGTCGGGCCGAGTGGCTGCGGCAAGACGACGATGCTCAGCTGCCTGGCTGGCCTGCTCACGCCGACGTCGGGATCGATCCGCTTCCGCGACACCGAAGTCAACAGTTTGAGCGGTGCTGCACTCGGTACGTACCGGCAGTCGACGGTCGGTGTGGTGTTCCAGGCCTTCAACCTGATCCCGAGCCTCAGCGCCAGGGCGAACGTCATGGCGCCGCTCCGGCTCGCTCACGTTCCTCGCCAGCGAGCGGCGGCACGGGCCGACGAGCTGCTCATGATGGTGGGACTGAGCGACCGGGCGGGTAACCGCCCAGGGAAGATGTCAGGGGGACAGCAGCAACGTGTGGCCATCGCCCGGGCTCTCGTACACGAGCCTCCGCTGATCCTGGCCGACGAGCCCACCGCCCACCTCGACCACATACAGGTCGAGGGCATTTTGCGACTCATGCGCGAGCTGGCGACCCCAAGCCGGCTGCTGCTCGTGGTCACGCACGACGACCGAATCACCCACATCGCCGATCGCGTGATCGAGCTGGTGCCGAAATTCGCCACCTCCGACCGCGACCCTGAAGACGTCAAGCTGGAGCCGGGCGAGATCCTCTTCCAGCAGGGTGATCGTGGCGACCTCGTCTACGTGGTCGAAGACGGCCAGATCGAGATCTACCTGCAGCGCGCCGATGGCGGTGAGGAACTGCTCAACGTCGTCGGTCCAGGTGGCTACTTCGGTGAGCTCGGGCCTGCTCTCAATCTGCCGCGTAGCGCCTCGGCCCGGGCGCTGTCGGCGTCCCGCTTGACCGGGTACCCGCTGCGGGCTTTCCGCCGCCGCTTCCCCTCCTCCAGCTCCTCCCTGGCCGAAGGCCTCGCCTCGCCGGTCACCTGAAACCCCGGCAGGTGGCACGGCGCCGCCCGCCGGTCGTAGTGACGGTGGGCGTGAGCCTGGGCACCGCCTCGGGCGGACAAAAGCCCAGCCCGGCGCCGTATTCCCCTCCCTCCGCCACAAGAACGGGGGGTTGCCCCGGTTCCCCAAGGAGAGGAACCGGGTGCCTGCGCCCGGGCGCCGGGGGGAGGAGGATCTCGTGTCGATTCGAATGGTGGTGTCCCGCCCAGAAATTCGTGCCGCTCGCCGCGGTCTTGTCGTCGGCCTCGCTGCGGCCGTGGGCGTGTGGCCGGCGGCCATGGCCGTCGCCCTTCCCGCGCCCCCGGCGGTGAACAGCCCGCAGCCCTCGACCCCGAGCGGCCCGGTGTCAGTTGTGACTGCGGTTGGGCCGCTGTTGCCGGCCCTGCCCGTGAACGTCCCTGTCGCCTCCCCAGCGGCGCCGGCTGCCGGCGCGCCGGCGCCGCGGGCCTCCGCCGCCGCCGGAGGGACGCTCACCGTCCAGCCCGACACCAACCTCACGGACGGCCAGAACGTGACCGTGACCGGCTCGGGCATGAAGGCCAGTTCCTACGGCAGCGTGCTCGAGTGCAACCTCACCGACAACGAGCCCACCGTGCAGGTCGAGGGCAATGCCGTACCCGTCGGGTGCACCGACCCGCTCAAGACCATCCAGAGCACCGACGCGTCGGGCGCGTTCACCCGGCAGTTCACAGTGCACACCGGCACCATCGGCCCGCCTGGGCAAGGGACCGACAGCGCCGGGCAGCCGGCTTCGTCCGACGCGGCCAAGTACCCCTGCCCTCCCACGCCGGCACAACAGGCCTCGGGCTCGACGTGCGACATCGTCTTCGGTGACACCGGCGGCGACGCCAACACCACGCCGATCACCTTCGCTAGTTCCTCCTCGGGTGGCAGCCACGCCAGCGGCGGGAGCGGCGCCGGCTCGACCTCGACAACCGGAGCCGGCGGGAGCGCATCCGCGACGTCCGCCGGCGCGGGTGGTGCGGGTCCGTCCACGGCCTCGGGCTCGTCGACCGGCGGCGGCGGATCTGGAGGAGCGACGTTGCCCTTCACCGGGTTCGGTCAGGGGATGCTGTGGCTGACACGGCTCGGCGCCGTGTTCGGCGCGGCCGGAGCGCTGCTCCTCATGGCCTCGGGCGCCACCGCGCAGCAGTGGTGGGCTCGCCGTCGCCGCGCCACCGGGTCAGCGGCCGCCTGAGGGACCCCATTCGCCCTGGGCGTAGGGCGTGAGGTCGATGCCCGGGTACCGATCGGCCACGCCTTCGAGGGTCTGCTCGTTCCAGTACGGGTCACCGGGTCGGGGGAACCCGAACAAGTCCCGTTCGCGCACGGTGCACTGGGGGATCAACTTGGCCCAGCGCTGAGGCGACTGCTTGGGCCATGCCATCTTCCCGCCCCACGTCGTGCCCCGCACTTGGTAGTCGGCGAGGATCGAGAACCTGGCCCGGTGGGTTCCGGTCATGTTCGAGCCGCGGTGGAGGATGTCGCTGCGGTACATGAACAGCGCGCCGGCCGGTCCGGTCACGGCCACTTCGTCGTCGGCCATGGCCCCGAACTCGAGATACAGCGGCGTGTAGGGCACGTGGCGTTGCCGGGGATACGGGACGATCCGGGTGGGGCCGTCCTCTTCGGTCACGTCGGACAAGAAGATGAACGAGGTCAGCTGCTGGTAACGGGCCTCGTCCCGGGGCACCACCAAGCTGTGACTGCCGTAGTCACGGTGGAGGGGCTGGTCGTAATTCACCGCCCCCGAGTACTTGGCCCACAGCTCGACCTTGTAGAGCTGGAGCTCTGACGTCCCCAGATACCGCTCGGCCGCGTCGACCAGGTCGGGATGGAACGCCAGCCGGTTGAGCGCCCACGACTTGTAGGGGAACTCGTCGACCCCGGCGAACTGGCTGGCGCCGAAGCGGGCATGGGCAGCCGGGTCGGCGAAGTATTGGTCCGGGGTGGGGTAATGCAGCCACAGGGCTTCGCGGGCCTGGGCCAACTCGTCGGCGCTGAGGAAGCCCTCCACCACCGTGAAGCCCTCCGCACGGACTTCGTCGAGCGCGTCGTCGGACAGCCGCACGGCGCGCACTCTATGTGTCGTTGTCTACGCTCGCCCGATGCGGGCGATCCAGTTCGATTACGCGGATCCTCGCTTCCCCGCCTCCCTGGTCGACCTGCCCGAGCCCGAGTTGCCCGGCCCGGATTGGGCCCGGGTGGCCGTGGCCGTAGGCGGAATCTGCGGAAGCGACCTCCACCTGTTCACCCACAACGTCGGGCCCACGCCGACGCTCTTCGGCATGGGTGCGCTCCCGTTCGTGCTCGGCCACGAGATAGCCGGCCGCGTCATCGAAGCGGGGGCCGCCTGCGCGGTGGAAACCGGCACCGCGGTGGTCATCGACCCGTGCATTCCGTGCCGGGCGCGCGGCATCGACCCGCCCTGTACCAATTGCGCGAGGGGATGGACGTCGTCGTGCCTCAACCTCGACAGTCGGGTGGTCAGTGTGGGCCGGACGTTGGGCTTCACCCAAGGACTGGGCGGCGGATGGGCCGAACAGGTGCTGGCCCACGAATCGATGCTGCATCCCCTGCCCGACGCCGTACCCGAGCGCTCCGCCTGTCTCCACGAGCCCCTTTCCATCGCCTGCCACGGGCTGCTGCGCTCGCCGCCGGTTGACGGAGACCTGTGCCTGGTGGTGGGGGCCGGCGTCATCGGTCTCGCCACCGTCGCCGCCTTACGGGGATTGTTCCCCGGCTGCCCCGTCACGGTCCTCGCCCGACACGACGGCCAGGCGGAGGCGGCGCTGCGGTGCGGAGCGACGCAGGTGGTACGACCGAGAGAGGACGGGTCCCACTTCGAAGAGCTCGCGAAGCTCGCCGGCGGCCGCGTGATCGGGTTCGGGTCGGACTTCATCCTGATGGGCGGGTTCCCCTATGTCGTCGAAGCGGTCGGGGCGCCGAGGTCGGTGACCGAGGCGTTGCGGGCGGTCGATCATCGGGGCACCGTGCTGCTGCTCGGCGCGGCCGGGGTGAGCGAGGTGGACCTGACCCCGGTCTGGTACAAGGAGGCAGCCCTGGTCGGTTCGATCGACCACTCGGTGGACGCTGGCAGCGCGCCGGGTCTGGCCGGCGCGCCCAACCGGCACTCGGTGGATCGCGCCCTCGACGTGCTGGCCGCCGGTCTCTTCCCGCCTGACGCGGTGATCACCCACGAGTTCGGTCTCGAAGACGTTCACACAGCTGTCACATCAGCCATCGACCGCAGCAGCGGCGCCATCAAGGTCGTCTTCCGTCCCTGAGGCGGTGGGCCTGTCAACGGCGGTTGCCGGGTGTGACCCTGGTTGCTCAGTGTTGTGCTGGCGTAGTGTTCCCCTGGAGCGCCGGCTGGGACCGGCGGCCGCGAACGATCAGCGGGGCGGGCTGAGACAGGGGGGATGGTCTGATGAGGCTCGTTCGACGCCACCGGATTTTGACCGGCGTGCTGGTGCTGACCTCGGCGGCGAGCATCGCCGTGCCGGTCGCGTTCACACAGCTGGGTGGAGCCGCTACAGCCAACGGCCTGCCTGCCAACGCGACCTACGACGAGATCCAGTACGGACAGCAGACCGGCAGCCACGGCAACTACATGTCGTTCGTGCCGGCCACGTCCGACACGACGCTGAGTGCCGCCACACAGTCCATGGTTGGTGGGGGCGGGTGTTCGCCCGGGCCGATCCAGGTCACGCCGGGCAACCCGTTGCTGGCCCTGACCGCGTCGCTCTTCCCCGTCCCCACTCCCGAGAACGTCGGCGCCTACAAGAGCCGCACCGGTGTGTGTGTCGGCAACTCGGGCGGTGACCAGGCCGTCGACGCCGGCCAGGCGCTCATCTTCCAAGTGTCGGCCAGCTCCCCGGCCGGCAACAACCGGCAGATCGCCGATGCTCAGGTCGTCGTATCCCGAGCGGACAAGAACACCACGGGCGACGACGTCACATTGCTGGAGTTCAACGGCGGCGCCGGCGGCACCATGGTGGCCTCGCAGACCTTCAGCATCCCCGCGGGTGCCACCGCGGTGACGCTCGATAGCGACTGCGGCACCTTCCCCGTGGCCCCGCCGGCCGGGAGCCCGGTGTGCGGAGCGGGATCGACCTCGGGCATCGCTGGATTCGACACCATCGAATTGGCCAACGCCGGCCCAGCCGGCGATTCCGTGGCGGTGGTGCCCACCTCGATCTTCTACCTGGCCAAGCAGATCTGTGGCGGCCAGCAGCTGCCCAACGTGAACTCGGCGAACGGCAGTGCCAATGTCACCGGTTTCGTGAAGCTCAACATCACGCCGCAGGTGACATCGACGACCTGCAAGTCCTACACCGTGTACCAGGACAGCGCGAACGACCCGGCCATCGCGGGGTACACCGAGTCCTTCAGCTTCGACTCGGGCTCGCTCGGTGGCTCCGACGCGCTCATCGAAACCGACTGGAACGGCCTGGCGTTCTGTGAGCCGGACTCGAATCAGCCGGGAGACCAGACGAACGTCGGGACCTGCCATCCCACTCTGGTGTCGTGGATGAACGAGCCCCCGGTGCCGGCGCTCTACTGCGCCTCATGGGCCGACATGAATGCCGGTTGGAACCCGGCGAACGGGCCCATCCCGCCCGGTTGCATCGTTTCGGAGACGGTCACCTACACCGCGGTGGGGGGCGGGGCACCCCCGCTCACGAACATCCACCAGACATGGGACGTCGTCGGGGACTACCTCAGCCGGAACTGAGGCACTCGGCCGTCACCTCGGTGACGGCACCGTCGGGAGTACGAGGTCCACGATGCCGAGCTCGCGGCCGAGCTCGTCCACGTCCACGCCGGCGGGGGTGAGCCCGCTCCGGCGGGCCAGCTCGGCAACCACATAGGCATCGTGGGTGGCGCCCAGCCGTTGGGCGTGCTCGAGCACCGCCTCGAGCCGGCTGCCCACCGTGGCCAGGTCGCCCGATGCCGCCATCAGCGTCAGCTCCAGGCGGTCGAGCAATACGGCCAGCTGCATCTCCTCCAGCTGGCGTTCCATCGTCCTCGCCTGGTCGAGCGCGTCGGACGCCTCGGTGAGCCGGCCGTCGAGCATGAGGATCTCGGCCAGGCGTGCCCGGGCCTCCATCGACTGCACCCGGGCATGGATGTCGTCGAAGGTGGTCACGGCTGAACGCAGCAGCGCCTCACCCTTCTCGCGCTCCCCTGCCAGGTACAGCGCCCGGCCCAGGTGCATGGCGGCATAGGCGGCGAACAGGTCGTCGGCGAACGCCACGAAGGTGCGGCGCGCCTCGCCCAGCAACTCGGCGGCTTCGGTGACGCGTCCCTGGTTGAGACGGATCTCGCCCAGGTTCATCCGTGAGATGGCGGCGGTGGCCAGATCACCGACCCGGATGGACGCGCTGATGGCATCGGCGAATTCGGCCCCGGCCTCCACCCAGGCCGTCCGGTAACAGGAGGCGAAGCCCAGGTTGTTGAGCGTCATGGCCACGTGCACCAGGTCACCGATCTCCTCGTAGAGCTCGAGGGATCGCCGGAAGTGCGCTCCGGCTTCCTCGTGGCCGGCCATGGCCAGGAGCCCCCCGAGCACCGAGTGGGCGATGGCGAGCGCCCCGATGTCGCCGGCCGATTCGGCTTCGGAAATGGCCTGTCGGCTGGTGCGGTCGGCCTCGGCCAGCCGCCCCTGACGGCGCCGCACGTCGGCTTCTCGGGCGAGCAAGACCGCGTGCAGTCCCCCTGCCTCGCCCCGCTCGGGTCCCAGCTCGTCGATCAGAGCATCGGCCCGCCGGGCCTGACGGATGGCCAGGGTGTAACGGCCGAGGAATTCGCCGAGGAGGTACACCCGGCGCTCGGCGATGCGGGCGCCCCGGAGCGGGTCGTGCTTCGACGTGGCGGCGGCTCGGCGAAAGGCGTCATCGGCGCGTTCGTACTCCCCGTTCACGACCAGGAAGTCGCCAAGCTGGGCGAGCACGCGGCCAAGCTCGTCGTCATCCACCGTGGCGAGGCGGCGCGACGCGGTGACGGCGCGTTCGAGCTGGTCGGCTGCCTCACCCGGGGCATTGGCGGCGGCGGCGGCCGTCGCGGCCAGGCGGGCATAGCGCCAGGTCCGGTCCCAGTCCTGCGCGGCCAGGAAGTGGAACGAGAGCACCGCCGACGCGGCGGCCACGTCGGGTGACGTGCGCTCGATCACTGCGCCCACCTTCTCGTGCAGCGTCTTTCGGGCCCGGAAGGGCAGGCTCTGGTACGCCGCCTCCTGCAGCATGGCGTGACGGAAGCGGAGCGCCTCCTGGCTCTCGGCCACCAGCTGTTCGCGCAGCAGCTCCACGGTGAGGGCGCCCGTCTCGATGCCTTCGTCGGCGAGCAGGTCGAGCAGGAGGTCCCGGGTGAACGACCGGCCCAGCACAGACGCCAACAGCAGCGCGCGTCTGGCCGTGGTGGGAAGCGAGTCGATTTCTCGCATGGCCACCGCGTCGATCGACGAGGGGAGTCCTTCGACGTCGGTCGTCCGCACGGCTCGCAGCAGTTCCTCGAGGAAGAGCGGATTGCCCCCGGCCCGGGCCACGACCTCGTCGCGGTCCTGGGGCCGAAGGGGCATCGCATCCGTCATGACATCGATGAGGCCAGCGGCTGCGTCGCTGGTCAGTGGGGGCAGGGAGACCACGACCTGGGCCTCGGCCGGCGCCAGGCCACCGGGACCCGGGCGCCGGGTGACGCACACGAGCCACCCGCGCTCGGGGGCTACGGCCAACAGGCGGGCGCAGATGGTGCTGGTGGTGTCGTCGAACCAGTGCGCGTCCTCCATGACGATGGCGAGCCCTTGGGGGCACTGGGCACCGAGGAGCTCCGACAGGAGCTCGGCCACCTTGTCGCGGGCGAATTCGACGGCGATGGCCTCGCTCTCCGGCGTGGCCGCCGCCTGGGCGTCGACCAGAGGGGCCAGCAGCGCGACATACGGAGTGAGGCCCGGGCAGCGCTCGGCCACGGCGGCCGTCAACTGGTGGCCGGCCTTGGCCCGGTCGTCGTCGTCCACGCCCATCAGGCGCCGCAGGCCGGCGTGAAAGGGGAGGTAGGCGAGCGCGGCCGCGTGTGGCTCACCTTGCAGGGTCAGGATCTGGGCCGGAGCGGCGGCCTCGAGGAGTTCCGCCACCAGCCGGCTCTTCCCGGCGCCCCGTTCGGCTTCGACGACCACCACCTTGCCGGTCCCGGCCCGGGCGTCGGCGGCCGCTTCGAGGAGGGTGGTGAGCTCCTTGTCGCGTCCCCGGAACGGGAGTGCCCCGAGCGCGGCGACCTTCGCCCCTTTGGATGCTCCCACCCGGTACGGCTGCACTGGCTCCGACTTGCCCTTGACCATGATCGGCTCGAGCGTCTCGGCCTCGAACCGGGTCGCGGCCTCGTCCAGCACCGGGCCTGTGCTCAGGATCTCGCCCGGCTGCGCAGCCGCCATCATGCGGGCGGCCAGGTTGACGGTGTCGCCCATGATGGTGAAGGTCCGCCGGAACTCGGTGCCGATGTCGCCCGAGAACACGTGACCACGGTTCAATCCGACACGGACGGGAAGTGGCAACTCCTGGTCCATGACGGCGCGAGCAGTGCGCAACAGGCGGCCCTCGTCGTCCTCCCGGGCCACGGGAACACCGGCGGTGAGGATGATCTTGCCGCCGTCGGCGTCGATGTCGGAGGCGAGGAAGGCGACGTCCTCCTGGTCGGCTGCCTCCTGAACCGTCCGCACGATGGTGTCGAGCGCATCGGCGGTGGCGTCGGGCCCGCGTGAGCCCAGGAACTGGTCCACCCCCTTGAACTTCACGAAGGCCACGGCGGCCAGCCGGTGCTCGGACTCGCCCCCCCGATCGTGCAAGCGCGCCCGGAGCGCCTTGGGCACGCACGACTCAAGCGCGTCGTCCGGAACGTTGCGGGCCAG
>DATGGF010000473.1:0-7417 GCA_035308625.1 Acidimicrobiales bacterium
AGCCATGGCCGCCTCGCGGCTGATCTTGTCCTCGGTCGACAGCTTGTAGGGGAGGATGTCGCCCTTGTAGATCCACACCTTCACGCCGATGCGGCCGAATGTCGTCTTGGCCTCGCGGAACCCGTAGTCGATGTCGGCCCGGAGCGTGTGCAACGGGACGCGACCCTCTCGGTAGCCCTCCTTGCGGGCCATCTCGGAGCCACCCAGGCGGCCCGAGCACTGGACGCGCACGCCGAGGGCGCCCGCCTTGGTCACCGTCTGCATGGCCCGCTTCATGGCCCGGCGGAATGCCACCCGGCGAGCCAGCTGGTCGGCGATGCTCTGGGCGATCAGCGCGGCGTCGAGCTCGGGCTGCTTGATCTCCTGGATGTTGAGCTGGATCCGGTTGCGCAGCCCGGTGATCTCCTCCAGCTTCTTCTTGAGCCGGTCGGCCTCCGAGCCGCGCCGGCCGATGACGATGCCGGGCCGGGCGGTGTGGATGTCGACGCGAAGGCGGTCACGGGTGCGCTCGATCTCGATGCGGCTCACCGCGGCGGCCTCGAGCTGCGACATCAGGTAGTCGCGGATCTTCCAGTCCTCGACGATGAACTCCTGGTAATTGCGCTCCTCGAACCAACGCGACTTCCAGTCGGTGGTCACGCCGAGGCGGAATCCGTAGGGATTGACCTTCTGGCCCATCAGTCGGTCTCCTCGTCGCCGCCGGCGGCGGCCGTCGTCTCCTCGTCCACCTCGGCCTCGGCGTCGGTGTCGCCCCGGAGCGCTGCGTCGTCTTCGCTCTCGAGCTCTGCCTCGTCGTCGCCTTCAGCCTCGGCGTCGGTGCCTTCGTCGAGCGCGCCCTCGACCTCGTCGTCGGCGACCTCGTCGGTGGCCAACTCCTCTTCGACCTCGACCGGCTCGTCGATGGCCTCTTCGGCGTCGCGACCACGGCGCGACGCGGCCACCCGGCGCGACCGCAGGGCCGACGTGGTGGCCGCCTGCCGGGCCCGGCGACGGGTCAGGCGGTCCTCGGGGAGCCGGCTCACGATCACGGTGATGTGACAGGTGCGCTTGCGGATCCGGGTGGCTCGCCCGCGCGCCCGGGGGCGCCAGCGCTTGACGGTGGTGCCCTCGTCGGCGAAGCAGGCCGACACGAAGAGCTCATCGGGGTCGAGCCCGTCGTTGGCCCGGGCGTTGGCCACCGCCGAGGCCAGCACCTTGGCGGTGACGCGGGCCGCCTCGCGGGGCGTGCCCCGCAGGATCTCGTGGGCGCGGTCGACGTCCTTGCCCCGGATGAGGTCGAGCACCTCGCGAGCCTTGTAGGCCGACATGCGGTAGTGCCGGAGCACCGCCCGGGTGCCGGGCCGCTCGTTGGTCTTGACGCCGGGCATCAGCGCCTCGCCTGCCGTTCCTGGCCCGCGTGGAAGCGGAAGGTCCGGGTGGGGGCGAACTCGCCCAACTTGTGGCCCACCATCGATTCGGTGACGTAGACGGGCACGTGCTTGCGGCCGTCGTGGACGGCGATGGTGTGACCGACCATGTCGGGGATGATCGTCGAGCGACGTGACCACGTCTTGATGACGCGCTTCTCGTTGGTCGCGTTGAGGGCGTCCACCTTCTTGAGCAGGTGGTCGTCGACGAAGGCGCCCTTCTTCAAGCTACGCGGCATGCGGCCTCACTCGGGAGTTCGACGGAGGGTTCATCGGCGCGCCCCGCGCGTACGACGACGGCGCACGATCATCGGGTCGGACGCCTGGTTGCGGCGACGGGTGCGGCCCTCGGGCTTGCCCCAGGGCGACACCGGATGGCGGCCACCGGACGACTTGCCCTCACCACCGCCGAGCGGGTGGTCGACCGGGTTCATGGCCACGCCCCGGGTCTGGGGGCGGACCCCCTTCCAGCGGTTGCGGCCGGCCTTGCCCACCGACACCAGCTCGGCTTCGGCGTTGCCCACTTCGCCCAGGGTCCCGCGGCAGTCGATGGGGACGCGGCGCATCTCGGTGGAGGGAAGGCGCAAGGTGGCGAACAGGCCCTCCTTGGCCACGAGCTGGGCGCTCATGCCCGCGCCCCGAGCGAGCTTGCCGCCCTGGCCCGGGCGCAACTCGATGTTGTGGATGGTCGAGCCCACCGGGATGTAGCGGAGCGGCAGGGCGTTGCCCGGCCGGATGTCGGCGCCGTGCCCGTTCTGGAGCACGTCGCCCACCCTCACCTGCGACGGGGCCAGGATGTAGCGCTTCTCGCCGTCGAAGTAGTGCAGCAGGGCGATGCGGGCGTTGCGGTTGGGGTCGTACTCGATGGCTGCGACCTTGGCCGGGACGCCATCCTTGTCCCGCTTGAAGTCGATGATCCGGTACTGCTGCTTGTGGCCACCGCCACGGTGGCGGGCCGTCTTGCGGCCGTAGCTGTTGCGCCCGCCCGTATTGGGCTTGGGCGCGACGAGAGACCTCTCCGGACGCGACCGGGTGATCTCCGAGAAGTCGGAGACGGACTGGAACCGGCGGCCGGCGCTGGTCGGCTTGCGCTTGCGGAGCGGCATCGTCGTCCCCTCAGCTCTTCTCGAACAGGTCGATGCGCTCGCCCGGGTGGAGGGTCACGAGTGCCCGCTTGGTGGACGCGCGGGTCCCGAAGGTGTTGGAGCGGCGGTTACGGCGGCGCTTGCCTTTGCGGTTCAAGGTGTTGACCTTGGCCACGCGGACACCGAACACGGCTTCGACGGCGCTGCGCACCTCGATCCGAGTGGCGTCGGGCGCCACCACGAACACGTAGGTGCCGTCCTCCATGAGCGAGTACGACTTCTCGGAGACGACCGGCTCGATCAGCACCTGCTCGGGGGCTCTCACTGCTCGTCTCCCTCGTCGCTGGCCTCGTCGGCCCCGGCCTCAACCGCAGGTTCGGTGGCATCGGCGGCCTCGGCGGTGGCGGCCGGCGCCGCCTTCTTGGCGGCTGCGCTCTTGCGCGGTGCCCGGGCCTTGGCCGGCGGTGCGGCGTCGGCCTCGGGGGCGGGCTCGCTCCCGCCGGGCAAGGTGGCATCGGTGAACACCACCCAGTCGTTGCGCAACACGTCGTAGGTGTTGAGCTCACCCGCGGCGATGATGTGCACGTCGGGCAGGTTGCGGAACGAGTATGCGGCGTCGAGGTCGCTCGTCTCCAGGACCACCAAGACCTTCCCGCCGACGCCGAGCGCCGCCAGGGCGGCGACGGCGTCCTTGGTCTTCGGCGCCTCGAAGCCCCACTCGTCTACCAGGGCCACTCGCTCCTCGGCGGCCCGGTCCGACAGGGCGGAGCACAAGGCCAGGCGCACCATCTTCTTGGGGGTGCGCTGGCGGTAGGACCGGGGCTTGGGCCCGAGCGCCACGCCGCCGCCGCTCCACTGCGGGGAACGGGTGGAGCCCTGACGGGACCGGCCGGTGCCCTTCTGCTTGAAGGGCTTGGCCCCGCCGCCGCGCACCTCGGCCCGCGTCTTGGTCGACTGGGTGCCGGAGCGGGCCGCCGCCAGTTGGGCCGTCACCACCTGGTGCATCACCGCGGTGTTGGGCACCAGGCCGAACACCTCGGGGGCCAGCTTCACCGAGCCGAGCACGGTCCCGTCGGGACGGCGCCGCTCCAGGGTGCGCTGGGTCGGCTCGGGACGGGGGCGGCGGACAGCCGGGCTCACCGGGAACCTCCGGATCCGTTCGCCTGCGGGCCCTTCACGGTGTCGCGCAGCACGACCACCCCGCCGCGGGGGCCGGGTACGGCGCCCTTCACGAGGATCAGCTCGCGCTCGGGGTCGGCTTGCACGATCTCCAGGTTCAGCGCCGTGACCTGGCGCCCGCCGAGCCGGCCGGCCATGCGGGTCCCCTTGAAGACTCGCGACGGCGTGGCACAGGCCCCCACCGACCCGGGTGAGCGGTGCTTCTTGTGGTTGCCGTGCGCCGCACCCTGGCCCTTGAAGTTGTGGCGCTTCATGGCGCCGGCGAAGCCCTTGCCCTTGGAGACGGCGATGGCGTCGACGTGGTCGCCCGCAGCCAGGGTGTCGGCGCTCAGCTGTTGGCCCACCTCGAACCCGCTCGAGTCGTCCACCCGGAGCTCCACCAGCCGGCGACCGGGCTCGACGCCCGCGGCGGCGAAGTGACCGGCCTCGGGCTTGTTGAGGCTGGCGCTGCGAGCCACCCCCCAGGTCACCTGCACAGCCGAGTAGCCCTCGCGCTCAGGCGTCTTCACCTGCACCACGCGGACGGGCGCGACCCGGAGCACCGTCACCGGCACGGCGCGGTGCTGCTCGTCCCAGACCTGGGTCATGCCGACCTTCTCGCCGACGATCGCCTTGGTCGCCACGGATCGCTGGACCTTTCCTCGAACTTCCGAACATCGATGCCGGGCACCGGCCGCGTTGGGCCGGGTAACCCGGGTTGCAGGGTGCCGCGGGGCGCCCTCTCTCACGCCAACGCTCCGCCCGGGAGGTCCCGAGCGGAGCGCTCGTCGTTTGTGCCCCGAGGTCCCCTGGCGGTTGCCCACCGGGCGCTCGGAGACGTCGAATCGGGTACTTCCGGCCGCTTTGGCCGACCGGCGAGGTTACATCATCCCCGTTGGCCCCGCCACCGGCTTTCCAGCGCCGGCACCAGGTCAGACGTTCTGGATCTTGATCTCGATGTCGACGCCGGCAGGCAGGTCGAGGCGCTGCAGGGAGTCGACGGTCTTCGGGGTGTGCTCGATGATGTCGACCAGGCGCTTGTGCACCCGCATCTCGAAGTGCTCCCGGCTGTCCTTGTACTTGTGGGGGGAGCGGATCACCGTGTAGCGGTGCTTCTCGGTGGGAAGGGGCACCGGACCTTGGACCTTGGCCTGGGTGCGCAGCACGGTCTGCACGATCTTCTCGGTCGACTGGTCCAGGATCTCGTGGTCGTAGGCCTTGAGCCTGATCCTGATCTTCTGGCGTGCGGCTTCGGCCATGGTCGTCGCTACTTGAGGATCTTGATGACGCGGCCCGAGCCGACGGTGCGACCGCCCTCGCGGATGGCGAAGAGGAGGCCTTCCTCCATGGCGATGGGCTTCTGGAGCTCGACCACCATTTCGGTGTTGTCGCCGGGCATGACCATCTCGGTGCCCTCGGGCAGGGTGATGGAGCCGGTGACGTCGGTAGTCCGGAAGTAGAACTGCGGGCGGTAGTTGTTGAAGAACGGCTTGTGGCGGCCGCCCTCCTCCTTGGTCAGCACGTAGACCTGCGCCTCGAAGTTGGTGTGCGGGGTGATCGACCCGGGCTTGGCCAGGACCTGGCCCCGCTCGACCTCTTCCTTCTTGGTGCCCCGCAGCAGGGCGCCGACGTTGTCGCCGGCCCGGCCCTCGTCAAGGAGCTTGCGGAACATCTCCACGCCGGTGACGGTCGTCTTCTGGGTGGGCCGCAGGCCGACGATCTCGACTTCCTCGCCCACCTTGACGATGCCCTGCTCGACCTTGCCGGTGACCACTGTGCCGCGTCCGGTGATGGACATGACGTCCTCGATGGGCATGAGGAAGGGCCGGTCGACGGGGCGCTCGGGCTCGGGGATGTAGCTGTCGACCGCTTCCATGAGCTCGAGGATCTTGGGCGTCCACTCGGCGTCACCCTCGAGCGCCTTCAGCGCGCTGACCCGGACCACCGGGGTGTCGTCGCCGGGGAAGTCGTAGGACGACAGCAGCTCCCGTACCTCCAGCTCGACCAGGTCGAGGAGCTCCTCGTCGTCGACCATGTCGGCCTTGTTGAGCGCCACCACGATGTAGGGCACGCCCACCTGGCGGGCGAGCAGCACGTGCTCACGCGTCTGGGGCATGGGGCCGTCGGCCGCCGAGACCACCAAGATGGCCCCGTCCACCTGGGCGGCGCCGGTGATCATGTTCTTGATGTAGTCGGCGTGGCCGGGCATGTCGACGTGCGCGTAGTGGCGGTTGTCGGTCTCGTACTCGACGTGCGCAATCGAGATGGTGATGCCCCGCTGCTTCTCCTCCGGGGCCTTGTCGATCTGGTCGAAGGGGGTGAACGCCACGTTCGGGTTCTTCTCCGACAGGACCTTGGTGATGGCCGCGGTGAGCGTGGTCTTGCCGTGGTCGATGTGCCCCATCGTCCCGATGTTCACGTGAGGCTTCGAGCGCTCGAACTTCTGCTTGGCCATGGTGCAGGCTCCGGCTTTCTGGTCTCGGGCGGCCCCCCTCGGGCGCCGCCATCACTGTCCTGTCTGGTGGATTTGTCTCTGTTGTTCGCGTGGAGGCCGGGGCGGCTATTCCCCCCGGGCCCGAGCGATGATCTCGCGGGCGATCGAGTCCGGGACCTCGTGGTACGCGCTGAATTGCATCGTGTACGTGGCCCGGCCCTGGGTCCGCGAACGCAGGTCGGTAGCGTAGCCGAACATATCCGCCAGGGGCACCAGAGCCCGCACCACCTGGCTGGACCCTCGCTGCTCCATCCCCTCCACCTTGCCCCGGCGGGAGGACAGATCGCCGATGACGTCGCCCATGTACTCCTCAGGGGTGACCACCTCCACCCCCATGACCGGCTCGAGGACGACCGGGCTGGCCTGGCGGGCGGCCTCCTTCACGGCCATGGACCCGGCGATCTTGAAGGCCATCTCCGACGAGTCGACGTCGTGGTACGAGCCGAAGGTGAGGGTGACCCGGATGTCCACCATGGGGTAGCCGGCCAGCACGCCGTTGGTCAGGGACTCCTGGATGCCAGCGTCGACGGCGGGGATGTACTCCTTGGGGATGACCCCGCCGGTGATCTTGTCCACGAATTCGTAGCCACCGCCGGGCCCAGTGGGCTCGAGCGAGATGACCACGTGGCCGTACTGACCCCGGCCACCGGTCTGGCGGATGTAGCGCCCCTCGATCTTCTCCACGTGCTTGCGGATCGTCTCGCGGTAGGCCACCTGCGGCTTGCCCACGTTGGCATCGACGCTGAACTCGCGCAGCATGCGGTCGACCAACACCTCGAGGTGCAGCTCCCCCATGCCGGAGATGACCGTCTGGCCCGTCTCCTGGTCGGACCGGACACGGAAGGTGGGGTCCTCCTCGCTCAGGGCGAAGAGCGCCTTCGACAGCTTGTCCTGGTCGGCTTTGGTCTTGGGCTCCACGGCCACGTGGATCACGGGCTCGGGGAACTCGAGGGTCTCGAGCAGCACGGAATGAGCCGGGTCGCACAGGGTGTCGCCGGTGGACGTGTCCTTCAGGCCCACCACGGCGACGATGTCGCCGGTGAAGATGGCCTCTTTGTCCTCGCGGTGGTTGGCGTGCATCTGCAGGATGCGGCCCACCCGCTCCTTGCGGCCCTTGGTCGAATTCTGGATCGACGCGCCCTTGCCCAGCGTGCCCGAGTAGACGCTCAGATAGGTGAGCTTGCCCACGTAGGGGTCGGTCATGATCTTGAAGGCGAGCGCCGAGAACGGGGCGTCGTCCTCGGGGCTGCGCAGGACCACCTCCTCGTGACCCG
>DATGGF010000474.1:0-4881 GCA_035308625.1 Acidimicrobiales bacterium
TCGACGCCGATCCGGTGGCGGTCGACGAGGCGCTCGGTGCCGACCCGGCGCTGGCCGATCTGGTGCGGGCGCGTCCCGGGCTGCGCGTGCCCGGTTCAGCCGACGGCTTCGAGACGGCCGTGCGAGCGGTGATCGGCCAGCAGATCTCCGTGTCGGGAGCCCGCACGGTCCTGGGGGCGCTGGTGGCGGCGGCCGGCGCCGGGCTCGCCTCACCCAGCGCCGAGTCGGAGGACGCGGAGGCCGGGGGCGCGTTGACGCATGTATTCCCGGCCCCGGAGGCCGTCGTCGAGTTGGCGGCGCGCCGTCCCGCGGCCTTCGCCATGCCGGCGACGCGGCGGCGGGCGCTGGTGGGGCTGGCGGAGGCGGTGGCCGAGGGCCACGTCACCATCGACCCGGGAGCCGCCCCCGAGGAGCTGGCCGCCCAGCTGCTCACCATTCCCGGCATCGGCCCTTGGACCGCGACCTACGTCACCTTGCGGGCGGTGGGCGACACCGACGCGTTCCTGGCCGGAGACCTCGGCACCCGGCGGGCCGCGGCACGCCTCGGCCTGCCCGACCAACCCGGCCAACTCGAGGCCGTGTCGGCGCGGTGGCGGCCGTGGCGGGCCTATGCCCAGATGCACCTCTGGTCCATGGCGCCGGCGGGCACCCCGGCGGCCCGGCCCGAAGATCGGATCGAAGCAATCGAAGGCACACGCCAGAGCACACAAGGAGAGAGCGCGGCATGAGCACCGTGACGACCACCCCCGTGCGCATCGCGCCGATGCGCATCACCTTGGCGACCCCGGTGGGCCGCATCGGCCTCGAAGGCGACGACGATGCCATCACCGAGCTGCTGCTGCCCCGCGACAACGCCGCGCGGGTGACCGCGCCCGACGCGGCCGAGGTAGCGCGTCTCCCCGCCGCGCTGAGGGCCGCGGTGGCGCAGCTCGAGGAGTACTTCGCCGGCCGCCGGCGCACCTTCGACCTCCCCGTCTCGCTGGCGGGCACCGAATTCCAGTGCCAGGTATGGCGCACCCTGGCCGAGATTCCCTACGGCGAGACGGTGAGCTACGCCACCCTGGCCGCCATGGTGGGCCGACCGGCGGCGTTCCGCGCCGTGGGACAGGCCAACGGGGCCAACCCGGTGCCCATCGTGCTGCCCTGCCACCGGGTGGTGGCGAGCGGGGGCGGGATCGGCGGTTACGGCGGCGGGCTGACCCTCAAGCGCAAGCTGCTCGCGCTGGAAGGGCTGACGGGGTTCTGACCGGGAGTGTCAGGCGCCCGAGCTGAGCAGCGTCGACGCCGACCGCACAGCCCGGTCGAACAGCACCGGCTGCAGGTCGCGCGGCGGCTGGGGGTGGCCCAGGAGGAAGCCCTGCACCCGGTCGCAATCGAGACGGCGCAGCTCCTCCAAAGCGATCTCCGTTTCCACGCCCTCGGCCACGGCGGTGATGCCGAGCGAGTGGGCCAGCGCGATCACGGCACTGACGATCGCCGAGTCGTCGGACTCCTCGCCCAGACCGTCAACGAAGCTGCGGTCCACCTTCAGCGCGTCGATGGGGAAGTGCTTCAGGTACGACAGCGATGAATAGCCGGTGCCGAAGTCGTCGACGCTGATGCGCACCCCGAGCTCGCGCACCGCCTCCAGGGTGTCGGCCGAAGCCCGGGCGTCCTGCATCAGGGTGCTCTCGGTGATCTCCAGGCAGAGCAGTGCCGGGTCGAGGGCGCTGACCACTAGCGCGGCGCGCACGCTGGCCACGAAGTCGGGGCTCGACAGCTGGCGCGGCGAGATGTTGACGTTCACCTCGATCGGGGCCAGCCCGGCGGCGACGCCCGCTTCGTTCCACCGAGCCACCTGCGCGCAGGACTCCTGGAGGACCCAGGCGCCCAGCGGCACGATGAGCCCGCACTCCTCGGCCACGGGCACGAATTGGTCGGGGCCGAGGAGGCCGCGCTTGGGGTGCTGCCAGCGGGCCAGGGCCTCCACGGCCACGATCTCGTCCGAGGCCAGGTCGACGATGGGCTGGTAGTGGAGACGGAACTCGTTGGTGGCGAGCGACGCGTGGAGCTGGTTGATGACGTGCAGGTTCTCCAGGGCCAGAGCGTGACTGGTGCCGTCGAAGATCTCGACCCGGCTGCGGCCGGCCCCCTTGGCCAGGTACATGGCGGAGTCGGCGTCGCGGAGCATGCTGACCGGCGTGGCCTCGGCGTCGGCGATGACCACACCCACACTGGCCGACACGTAGACGGGGGTGCCGTCGAGCTCGAAGGGCTGTTGGAGTTCCTCGAGCATGCGCTCGGCTACCGCCACCGCTTCTCCTTCCTCGGCCAAGCCTTCCCACAGGATGGTGAACTCGTCGCCGCCGAAGCGGGCCACCGTGTCGCCGGCCCGGAGCGCTCCGGCGAGCCGGATGGCCACGGCCCGCAACAACTCGTCGCCCACTGAGTGGCCCAGCCCGTCGTTGACCAGCTTGAACCGGTCGAGGTCCAGAAACGCCACCGCCACCTGCCGGTCCAGGCGGGCGGCGCGATCGAGGGCCACGGTGAGGCGGTCCATGAACAACACCCGGTTGGGCAGGCCGGTGAGCGGGTCGTGGATGGCCGCGTGGGCCAGGTGCTCGCGCATGGTGCGCTGCTCGGTGACGTCCTGGATCTGCTCCACCAGGTACCGAGGCTTGCCCATCGAGTCGCGCACACACGACACGTGCACCATGGCCCAGACCTCGTGGCCCAGCGCGTGGCACAGGCGCCGCTCGATTTCGTAGCCGTCCGACTCCTCGCGCTCGATCCTCCGGTGTTCGTCCTCCACCGGCATGAGGTCGTCCTGGTGGACGAACTCGGCCACGCGCCGGCCCACCAAGGCGTCGGCGGTCAGGCCGAGGATGATCCCGTACGCGCGGTTGGCGCGCAGGATCACGCCGTCGAGGGTGGTGAGGGCGATACCGATGGGCGCGTCGTCGAAGGCGCTGCGGAAGCGCTCGTGCGCCTCGAGCAGGTCGGTGATGTCGTGCAGGTTCCCCACCGTGCCCAGCACGTCGGGGTCGTCCATGCGGTTGGTGATGGTGGCCTCGAAGTGCCGCCAGTCGCCGCGTGAGTTCTGGATGCGTAGCTGGGTCCGGAACATCTCTCCCTGGTGGGACGCCACCCGCCCCATCTCAGCGCTGATCCGGGTGAGGTCGTCGGGGTGGATGAAGGCGGCGGCCGGCTCCTCGAAGTAGGGGAGCGGTGAGATGCCGAGCTGCCGCTCGAACGACGGGCTGACGTACTGCAGCCGGCCGGCGGGGTCGGTGACGATGATGATGTCGCTCGAGTTGGAGACGAGCGCCTTGAACCGGCGCTCGGACTTGCTCAGCGAGGCAGCGGCCTTTTCCCGGTCGGCCGTGACCCGTCCCAACAGCGCGATGGTGAGCACGGTGCCGAGCAGGCTGAGCGCGGCGAGCCCGTGCACCAGCGGCTGGCGGATGAGCGTGGGGGCGATGCGCAAGGCGATGGCCGCTTGGGCGAGCCCCATCCACAGCACGGTGCAGGCCATGGTCCAGCGCACGGCCTTGGATCCGAAGAGCTGTATGGACGCGCCGGCGCCGAAGATGAATCCGATCGACAGGATCGGGCCCCAACCGGTGGTGAAGGTGACCACGGTGATGATCCCGCAACTGACGAAGGCGTAAGCCGGGATGTACCAGCGGCGGGCCTCGTTCCCGAAGAGCGTCGCGCTCAGGACCGACACGCTCCCGGCGGCGAAGACGATGGTCACGAGCAGCCAATAGGGGAGGGGCGCGATCAGCCCGTAGGCGCGCAGCAGGCAGAAGGCGGCGGCCGTGGGCGGGTTGGCCAGGACGCTCGGGTCGAGGGCGCGTTGGCGCAGGCGCACCCGGAAGGGGGCGAGCGCGGCGGTCCCGGCGTCGGCCTCGATTGCTACCACCTGGGATTCATCGGCTGGAGCGGGGGCCACCTTGATGTGCCTGGACGTGCCTGGCCGGCGGCCCGCGGGGGTCAGGCCGGACCGGCTCGGCGCCGCCGGCGCCGGGTGGCCCACCCGCCCCCGTCGAGCAGGAGGGTCCCCGCGATGCCGAGCATCCAGATGTCCTTGGCCAGGGCCATCCCGTCGCGGGTGGGGCGCAGGCCGTGTTCCCGGCGCATGCCGGGTGTCCGCAGGTACATCCCGAGCAGGGCGGCGGAGAAGACCCCCAGCCCGAAGCCGGCCACCGGGCTCGGGACGATGGGGAGGAGCAGGGCCGAGCCCAGGGCCACCTCGCCGACCGCCACGCCCCGGGCGAACGTGGGGGCGTCGAGCTCGGCCAGTTGCGGATAGGCCTCGGCCGCCCACACCTGGAGTTGCTTGGCCCGGTCGTCGTCGGCCTCGAGCTTGTCCAGGCCGGAGCTCAGTATGTAGGCCCCGGCCGCAGCCCGGGCAGGGAGATGACGCAGCTTGGTTCGCATGCGCGGCCGATACCCCGTCGCCGGTCCCGCCATCCCCCCGCTGGCCGGCGGTGACGTTCTAGGCGTCAGGCTTCGGGTGCCAGCGCGGCGGCCAGGGCGCGATGCCCGATGCCGGCGATGAGGGGGTTGTCGGCGGAATTGGCCACCATGGCCAGGCCGAGCGTGATGGCCCAGCCCCGGCCGCGGGCCCACGTGTCGTCGTCCACGCCGACGGCCTCCCGGAGCCGGCGTGGGTCCCAGGGAGGCGGGAGCATCCAGGCCACGATGAGATCGGTGGCGGGGTCGCCCACGGCGAGATCGCCGAAGTCGACCACGGCCGCGAGCCGGCCCTGGATCACCAGCAGGTTGGCCGGGTGCATGTCACCGTGGATCCAGACGTCGGGACCACTCCATGCCGGCACGGCCAGCGCGTCGTCCCAGGCGCGTCGGGCCGCGTCCGTGTCGACCAAACCGGCCACT
>DATGGF010000475.1:0-6176 GCA_035308625.1 Acidimicrobiales bacterium
CCCGACGAGGGCATCCGTCTCGTCTTCGGCGCCAAGGTGCCGGGCGAGGACTTCCGCCTGCGGTCGGTGGGGATGGACTTCTCCTACGCCGAGGCCTTCCCCGGTGTCACGGCCGACGCCTACGAGCGGCTGCTCCACGACGTGATGATCGGGGACCCGACGTTGTTCGTCCGCACCGACGAGGTGGAGCGGGCTTGGCAGATCGTCGACCCCTTCCTGTCGGCCTGGAGCGAGGACGGTGTGCCCCTCTCCCACTACGCCGCCGGCACGTGGGGCCCGCACGAGGCGGACCTCCTGCTCACCCGCGACCTCAGGCAGTGGCACGAGCCATGAGCCCGGCCCGGCCTGCTGCGCGCCGGGCGATCCCCCGCGGCGCCGGGCGCGTCCGCCGCGTCGACTTCAAGGCCCCGCCCACCACCGCCACCGCCGGCTGGGCCCTGCGGGCCATGACCCCGCTGTACCTCGTGCTGCCCCTCTTCGCGGTGGTGGCCTGGCTCGACCACGGACAGGTCCGTTCCTGGCCGGCCGTGGGCGTGGGCGTGGGCTTCGCCGTGGTGTTCGCGCTGGCGAACGGGCACGACCGGCGGCGCCTTCGCCGCGGCCGGGTGCCGCGCATCGCGCCGGGGCGGGCGCTCGTGCAGACGGTGCTGGCCACGGCGACCCTGGCCGCCGGCACCGTGGCGGTGGGCGTGCACAGCGGGGCGTTCCTGCTCCCCACCCTCGTCCCGTTCCTGGCCGTGGCCCTGGTGGGCAACCGCTCCATGCTGTGGTGCGCGTGGCTCGCCCTGCTCGCCGCGCTGGGGGCCGAGACGGCTTCCGGGCTCGGCGCTCTCGACGCCCTGGCTTCGACGACATTGTTCGCCGGCACGGCCGCGGTCATCGCCGCCATGGTCGACCACGTCGTGCAGGGCGCCATCCACGGCGTGGAGCGCAACCGGGCGTTGGCCGAATTGTCGGCCCATGCCAGCACCCTGCGCGACTGGCCGCGCGGGCTCGGCGCCATCGCCGACGGGTTGGCCCGGGCCATGGACGTCGACGCCTACGCCGTGCTGCAGCGGGCCGGGCCCTCCTCCCCGCTCGAGCGCGTCCTGTCGTGGCCGGCAGCCGATTGGCCGACGTGGCAACAGCTCGGCGCGTTGGGTGACCGGGCCGTGCGCCAACGGCGGCCGGTGGGAGACGGCCGGCTGGTGGCCACGCCGGGGCGGGCCGGGCCCGGCACCGTCGTGGTAGTGACACCGGCCGCCTCGGCGCGCCGGCTCCCCATCGACGTCACCATGACCTCCATGGTGGCGTCGCTGCTGGCGGCCATGGCCGAGCGCACCCGCCTCATCTCGGGACTGGTCGATCTGGCCCACACCGACGAGCTGACCGGGCTGGCCAACCGCCGTCGCCTCTTCGACACGCTCGGGCAGGAGATGGCGCGGTCGCGACGGAGCCTGCGCCCGTTCAGCCTGGCCATGGTCGACCTCGACCACTTCAAGCAGTACAACGACACCTTCGGTCACGCCGCGGGCGATGAGCTCCTGCGCCGGTTCGCCTTCCGCATGGCGCGACGGGTCCGGGCCCAGGACCTCGTGGCCCGCTACGGCGGCGAGGAGTTCTGTCTCGTCCTGCCCGAGACCGAGGAAGACGGCGCCTTGGCGCTGGTCGAGAAGTTGCGCGCGTCAGGGGCCGGTGAGGACGGGCTCGGGCGGCGGGTGACGTTCTCGGCCGGCGTGGCCACGTGGGACGGGGCCGAGCCCGACGAGGACCTCGTGCACCGGGCCGATGCCGCGCTGTACCGGGCCAAGGCCGCCGGACGCGACCGCGTCGTCAGTGCCCGGCGCCGGCCCCGGATGCGGGCGCTGGACCACCGGGCCGGGGCCTGATCTCCCGGCCGCCGGGGGAGGGTGACGGGCCTTCGGGGGCGACCGATAAGGTGACCGCCGTGGACCGCCGCGACGTGCTCGCCGCTCCGCTGGCGGTGCTCCAGGCCGAGGCCCGCGCCGTGCGCGACGCGGCCCACGGCACGCGCGTCACGTACTCGCCCAAGGTCTTCATCCCGCTGACGCAGTTGTGCCGTGACCGGTGCGGGTACTGCACCTTCGCCCAGCCCCCGGGCCGGGTGGAGGCGCCGTATCTGTCCATCGACGATGTGCTGGCCATCGCCCGGGCCGGGGTGGCCGCCGGTTGTCACGAGGCCCTCTTCACCCTGGGCGAGGCGCCCGAGGACCGGTACCCGGTGGCGCGCCGTTGGCTGCACGACCACGGCCACGCGTCGACGGTCGACTACCTGGTGGCCGCCTGCGCGGCCGTGCGCGACGAAACGGGGCTGCTCCCCCACGCCAATGCCGGCGCTCTCCCCGGCGAGCAATTGCGCCGGCTGCGTGAGGTCTCGGCCAGCCAGGGGATGATGGTCGAGACGTTGGAGGAGGGCCTGGCCTGCCACCGCCAGGCGCCCGACAAGACGCCCGAACGGCGGCTCGCCACCTTGGAGGCCGCCGGCCGGGAGGCCATCCCCTTCACCACCGGCGTGCTGGTGGGGATCGGCGACTCCCGGGCGGGACGCCTGGACGCCATCGAGGCGATCGCCGACGCGCACCGGCGCCACGGGCACGTGCAGGAGGTGATCGTCCAGAACTTCCTGCCCAAGCCGGGCACGGCCATGCGCGACCACCCGCCGTGCCCCGACGACGAGCACCACTGGACCATCGCCGCGGCCCGGCTCCTGTTGCCGCCCGACGTCCACGTCCAGGCGCCACCGAACCTGTCGGACGATCTCGGCGCCCTGCTCCACAGCGGAATCGACGACTGGGGGGGCGTGTCACCGGTGACCGCCGACCACGTCAACCCCGAGCGGGCCTGGCCCGCGCTGACGCGGCTGGAGGAGGCCACCGTGGCCGCCGGCCTGGTGCTGGCGCCGCGCCTGACCATCTATCCCGAGTACGCCACCGACCCCGGACGCTGGCTCGACCCGGCCATGCGCTTCGCCGTGCTCGACCGCGCCGACGCCGAGGGGCTCGGGCGTGACCACGCGTGGAGCTCGGGCGCGGACGTCGAGCCGCCGGAGCTCATCGGGGTGGCTCGCCCGCCCGCATCCGGTGGTGCGCCCTGGCGGCCCGGAGCAGTGGCGGGTGGGCGCGTGCACGAGGTCCTCGGTGGGGTGCTGGCCGGGCAGGAAGTCGGCGAAGACGAGATCGTCACCCTCTTCTCGGCGCGCGGGCCCGAGGTGCGGGCGGTGGCGGAGGTGGCCGACGAACTGCGCGCCCGGGTGGTGGGAGACGTGGTGACGTGGGTGGCCAACCGCAACATCAACTACACCAACGTGTGCACCTTCAAGTGCCGGTTCTGTGCCTTCTCCAAGGGACCGCTGTCGCTCAACCTGCGCGGCTCGCCCTACCTGCTCACCTTGGACGACATCACCGAGCGGGTACGGGAGGCCGAGGCCGTCGGCGCCACCGAGGTCTGTCTCCAGGGGGGCATCCACCCCGACTTCGACGGCGACTACTACGTCGACGTGATCGCCGCGGTGCGGGCCGCGTCCGAGCACATCCACATCCACGGCTTCACCGCCCTGGAGGTGACCGAAGGAGCGCGGCGCCTGGGCGTCCCCCTCGCCGAGTACCTGCAGCGCCTCAAGGATGCCGGCCTGGCCACGCTGCCGGGCACGGCGGCCGAGATCCTCGACGACGAAGTCCGGGCGGTGTTGTGCCCGGACAAGATCGACACCCAGCAGTGGCTCGACGCCCATCGCTCGGCCCATCAGATCGGGCTGCGTTCCAACGTCACCATCATGTTCGGCGCAGTGGAGCAGCCGCGGTCGTGGGCCCGGCACATGCTGCGCACCCGCGCCCTGCAGCGCGAGACGGGCGGCTTCACCGAATTCGTCCCCCTGCCCTTCGTGCACATGGCCACGCCCATCTACCTGCAGCGCCGGGCCCGGCGCGGCCCTACGTTCCGTGAAGCGCTCCTCATGCACGCGGTAGGACGCATCGCCTACCACGGGTGGATCTCCAACATCCAGGTCAGCTGGGTGAAGATGGGCACGGCCGGAGCGGCCCAGGCCTTGCTGTCGGGGGCCAACGACCTCGGCGGCACCCTCATGGACGAAAACATCTCCCGCGCCGCGGGCGCGGCTCACGGGCAGCACATGGACCGCGACGCCTTCGCCGCGGTGGTCGAGCCCCTCGGGCGCCGGCTCGAGCAGCGCACCACGCTGTACGGGCGCGTGCCCGCGACCTGCTGACGGCGCCGGGCATGGCCGCCCGCAGGCGCGACGAGGGCGGTGCCGTACCTGACGACGGCGGCGCGCGGGTACCGCCGCTCGTGGCCGACACGGCAGCCGTCGACGGCATCACCACCGACCAGGAGATCGACCCGACCCGCACGGTGCTGATCGAGCGCTTCCTCGACAGCCTCGGGGTGACCGAACGCCACGACCTCTACCGCGGCATCCTGGGCACCGTCGTGCACCTGGCCGACGAACACACCGAAGCGCTCGACCTGAAGCTGGCGTCGGCCGCCTTGGCCGAGATGGCCGAGGCTTTCCGCGTGTTCCGGCCCTACCGGCACGGCATGAAGGTGACCTTCTTCGGCTCGGCCCGGACCCTGCCCGACGACCCCCTCTACGTGCAGGCCAGCCGGCTGGCCGAGCGGGTGGCCGCGGCGGGCTGGATGGTGGTCACCGGGGCTGGGCCCGGCATCATGGCCGCGGCCATGGAAGGCGCCGGGCGCGAGCAATCGCTCGGCGTCAACATCCGCCTCCCCCACGAGCAGGGGGCCAACCCGTTCATCGCCCAGGACCCCAAGCTGGTGGAGATGCGCTATTTCTTCACCCGCAAGCTCATGCTCATCAAGGAGTCCGACGCGTACGCCGTGCTCCCGGGGGGCTTCGGCACCCTCGACGAGGCGTTCGAGCTCCTCACCCTGTTGCAGACGGGCAAGGCGCAGCCGGCCCCCCTCGTCCTGCTGGACGTACCCGGCGGGTCGTACTGGCAGGGGTGGCGGGCCTTCGTCGACGAGCAGGTGGCCTCGCGCGGCCTCGTCTCCGCCGACGACCACGCCCTGTACCACGTCACCTCGGACGTGGAGGAGGCCGCCAACGAGCTCCTCGGCTACTACCGGAACTACCACTCGTGCCGATGGGTGGGCGACCTGCTCGTGGTGCGGCTGCAGCAGGCCCCCACCCGCGCCCAGCTCGAGGACCTCAACCGGGAGTTCGCCGACATCGTGGCCAGCGGCACCATCCGTCCCACCAAGCCCCTCTCCCCCGAGCGCTCCGGCGCCGACCATGTCGAGCTGCCCCGGATCGCCTTCCGCTTCGACCGGGTGAACTACGGGCGGCTGCGCCAGCTCATCGACGCCCTGAACGCGCTGGCCGGCTGACGACGCGGGCGGGCTCCGTACCTGGAAGGCCAGAAACCCCTGGTGAACCCGGGTTGGCACGCGAGGGGGGTTCCTGGCAACGAAGGCACAAAACGCTCATTGTGCCGGTATGACCACGCACGGCCGACGTTACCCTCCCGAAGAGGGCGCTCTCCCGCCGGCCGGCCCAGGGACCGGAAGGGGGCGCCGGCTGCGAGGTCCGAGATGTCCTTCGAAGGCGGCGAGCAGTCCGGCGGGCCAGCCCGTGAATCGGCCGACCGCGCCATGGAGCTCCTGCTCTCGACCAGCCCCGTCCCCATGTGGGTCCACGACCGCGAGACGCTGCGCTTCCTGAGCGTCAACCCGGCGGCGCTCGAGCGCTACGGCTACGGCGAGGAAGAGTTCCTGGCCATGCGGGTCGCCGATATCCGGCCCTTCGAGGACATGGTCCGGATGGCCGACCCCGCGGGCTCCCGCGCCGCGGAGGCGGAGCGCTCGGGCCCGTGGCGCCATATCACTTCCGCCGGCCGCACCTTGTGGGTGGACGTGGCCTCGCGGGAAGTCGAATGGGCCGGGCACGACGCCGTCCTCGTCATCGCGTCGGAGCTGCCGAGCGAGCCCACCAGCACGGCGCGCAGTGTCCCCGTCCTCTCTCACGAGGCCGCCTTCATCCGGGTGGTGGCCGAACGCCTCGACCACGCCCGGGCCATCGGGGCGGCCGCCGCCGTCGTCCTGGTCGAGCTGGCCGGCATGGAACGGGTGCACGCCATCGCCGGAGTGCGCGACGGGCGGGCCGTGCTCGATGCGGCCATCGCGTCGGTGGAGGACAGCAG
>DATGGF010000476.1:0-3199 GCA_035308625.1 Acidimicrobiales bacterium
GAGTCGATGGCCGAGACCTCGAGGGGCAGGTCGATGCCGCCCACTCCGGCCAGGTCGATGGCCAGGCGCAGGAGGTCGGGGCCGTTCGGGAGCGGTGGCAGGCCCCAAGTGAAGGTGAGAGGGAAGTGGTACTCGTCGGGCGGGTCCACCTCCTCGGGGAGGTCGATGACGGCGTCCTCGAACGACAGCAGCGTCCGGGGGTCGACCTCCAGGGCCAGGTGAAGATCGAGCGGGCCGCCGCAGCCCTCCTCGGGGTGGAGGTCGACCTCCCAGGTCTGCCGCAGCGAGTAGGTCTCGACGAAGTGGCGCTCGTCGTGGACGTGGAAGCCGTGGTCGACCGAATGGTCCTTCAGGTCGGCTACATAGCCGGCCACGTCGATGACAGCCACGCTGGGAGACTAACGGGTCGGCCGTGGCCTCACGGGGGTTGGGCGGGCCGCCGGTTAGGGTCGGAACATGGATGACGACCAGCTCCTTCGCGTCTGCCACGGCGTGGTCGACGCGGTGGCCGAGGCGCTCGGGACCGTCGCCGACTGGCGGCCCTCCGGCGAGCGCGCCGGGCAGTACGCCATCGATCTGGTCGCCGACCGCGCCGCGCTGAGTGTGCTCGAGGAGGCCGGCCTCGGGGTGCTGTCCGAGGAGAGTGGCGGGCACCATCTCGACGCCCCTTTGGTGGCGGTGATCGACCCGGTGGACGGATCCACCAATGCGGCTCGGGGCATCCCCTGGTTCGCCACCAGCATCTGCGTCGTCGACGGGGAGGGCCCGCGTGCCGCGGTGGTGGCCAACCAGGCCACCGGCGTCCGGTATCACGCCGTGCGCGGCGGCGGGGCCTGGCGGGGGACCACTGCGCTGCACCCCACCGACTGCAGCCAGATGCGCTCGGCCGTCATCGGGCTCTCGGGCTATCCGCGGCGCCACTTCGGTTGGGCGCAGTACCGGGCTTTCGGCGCGGCCGCCCTCGATCTGTGTTCCGTGGCGGAAGGCTCGCTGGACGCGTGGGCGGCGGTGGGGCGGGCCCATCTCGGATCGTGGGACTACCTGGGGGGCCTTCTGCTGTGCCGCGAGTCCGGCGCCGTGGTGGTCGACCTCGACGGCGGCGAGCTCGTCACCTTCGACCACAACGCCCGCCGCGCTGTGGCCGCTGCAGCCACGCCGGAGTTGCTCGACCAATTGCGCCACGGTGCGCTGGCGTCACGACCCGAAGGCGGGTGAGGGCGTTGGCGAGCAGACGGAACGCCCGGCGACGCGAGGGGCCCCGGCGGGTGCGCCTCTCGCACTGGCGCGCCGACGGCGAACCAAAGGCCCGCTTCGCCGCCCAGCCCGATGCCGAGCGGGCCGCATTCGCGGCGCGGCTCGAACACGGGGTCGAGCTGATCACCTACCAGTGCGGGTTCTGCGGAGGCTGGCACCTCGGAAACGAGTAACAACCGTCGGGGGAGGGCGCGGAGGCCCAGCGGTAGGCTTGCTCTCTGCGGGCGTTTAGCTCAGTTGGTTAGAGCAGCTGGCTTACAACCAGCAGGTCGGGGGTTCGAGTCCCTCAGCGCCCACAGCGTTGTTGAAATCACAACGTTCTCCCTAATGGGAAGCAGTGTCAGTTGTCGGGTCGCTCGTAGACCCGGAGTGCGCTACTCCAACCCTTCTGCGCGGAAGGCTTTGCGAGGGCTCGGGTTCTGGCTTCGGTCACGAGGGTCTGCCGCGGGTCTGGTTGACAATCTCGCTGGAACCGTGCAGCAGTCCCCTGCATCATGATGGAGGGAAAGGTGGGCCGCTCACCCTCGCCTGACTGGGGCCGATCGTCCTTTGCCACCTTGTGAACGTCTCCTATGAGATTTGGTGGATCGACCTCGAGCAGATTGCTCAGACCGCCGGTGCCCGGGCGCTCTGTGGACCATTCCAGCGTGCACCTGCGGCGACGGCATCTCGCCCACGAGTTGTGGGGAAATGTCGAGGCTGCGCCACAGGTCTTCGATCGCGCTTCGTTGTTGTGGCGTAACCAAGGTAACGACCGTCCCAGACGCGCCAGCCCGGGCGGTGCGACCCGAACGATGGACATAGTCCTTCGGGTCTGTTGGTGGGTCGTAGTGAACGACGCAGTCGACATCGTTGACATGGATACCTCGTGCCGCCACGTCAGTAGCCACCAGCGCCCGCACCTTTCCACTCTTAAAGGCGGCCAGCGCCCGGTCCCGCTGGGCCTGGCTCCGATCGCCGTGGATGGCCGCCGCCGAGATACCTTGGGTTTCCAGCTGCCTGGCCAGGCGATCAGCACCATGGCGGGTGCGCACAAACACCACGCTCGCTCCCTCGACTCGAACGATCTCGGCACACCGTGCGGGCCGATCCGGAGCAGACACATGTTGGACCCGATGGACCATCCGTCCTACCTCCGATTCCTCGGGCTCGACCTCGTGTCGCACTGGGTTGCGCTGGTAGTGACGCACCAGCACATCCACGGCGCCGTCGAGGGTGGCCGAGAATAAGAGCGTCTGGCGCTGCGAGTTCGTTGCATCCAGGAGGCGCCGGACGTCCGGGAGGAACCCCATGTCGGCCATGCGATCGGCCTCGTCCACGACGACCATGTCGGCGTCGCCGAGGTCGAGGTGTTTGCTCCGCACTAAATCGGTCAGGCGGCCCGGGCATCCAACGGCAATGTCCACCCCCCGGCGGAGGGCTCGTAGCTGATCCCCGAAGCCCACCCCTCCGTAGAAGGCGTGGACTCGGAGCCCCCGGGTACGGGCGAGCTGCGTGAGCTCGCCGGCGATCTGGAAAGCGAGCTCCCGGGTGGGGGCGAGGACAAGGCCACGGGGTCGCCCGGGCCGGCCGCGCTCGAGGTTCGCCGCCAAGGGCAACGCAAACGCCAAGGTCTTGCCTGATCCTGTTGGCGCCTTGCCACAGACATCGCGTCCAGCGAGCGCGTCGGGCAAAGTCGCTTCCTGAATGGGGAGTGGCACAGAGATGCCGCGGCGCTCGAGCACCTGCACGAGTGGTGTTGGCAACTCGAAGCGGTCGAACGTCCTTACGGGTCGCTCGAGGACGGTAGGGGTGGATGGTAAAGGCACGAAAGCTCCGATCTCTCTTGCACACTTGCAACCAGAGGAGAGGATCGGGCCACCAGCGAGCACGCACCGGACAGTTGCCGGGCGACGGCACCGAGTATAGGTGGATTCGGAGCAAAACAACGTCCACCCCGTCACTC
>DATGGF010000477.1:0-3353 GCA_035308625.1 Acidimicrobiales bacterium
CGAGATGTCGCGGGGATAGGCGGCCAGATCGGCGGCGTCGTTGAATTGCAGCGGGTTGACGAAGACGGTGACGGCCACCGTGTCGCACTCGGCTGCGGCCCGGGCGATGAGGGCCCGATGCCCGTCGTGCAGCGCGCCCATGGTCGGGACCAAGCCGACCGACCGTCCCGCGGCGCGCGCAGTCTCCAGGGCCCGGGCGAAGCCACCGGCGGTGGTGCACACCTCGATCGCCGACGGGCTCATGCCCGGCCTCGGGCGCCGGCCGCCGTGGTTGCTCGTGCAGCGGCGAGACGACGGGCCAGGGCCACGCCGGCGTCGTAACCGGCGCGCTCGTCGGGCGCGAGCGCGGCACGGTGCCGGGCCAGGGTGGCGTCGTCCCCGCGCGCGGCCGGGCCGGTCAGCGCGGCGGCCGGGCCGAGCTCGGCCACGTCGGTGAGGGCGGCGCGGGTGAGCCCCAGGAAGGCGTCGAGCTGGAGACCGGCCGAGGCGGCCACCCGCTCGACTTGGCCGAGCAGGGCCACCACATGGTTGGAGGCGATGCAGGCCGCCGCGTGATAGGCGGCACGTCCGGCGTCGTCCACCTCGATCACGTGCCCGGCGAGCAGACGGGCCAGTTCCGCGGCCACCGGGTCGCCGGCCACGGCAAAGGTCACCCCGCTGCGCAGCCGCACCCGCCCCACCTCAGGCGACGGCAGCGGCACGAGCGGGTGCAGCCCGGCCCGACGCGGATGGGGGGCAAGGACGTCGAGCCCGAGCGCCCCTGACAGATGGGCCACCACGGTGCTGTCCAGCGGCCGCACGGCGGCGGCCACGTCGGCCAGGGCCCCGTCGGGCGTGGCCAGCACCAGTACGTCGACTCCCTGGGCGGCACCGGCGAGATCGTCGTCACGCCCGAGCACGGCGCGCACGGAGCACCCGGCGTCGGCCAGGGCAGCCGCCAACGATCGGCCGGCCCGCCCGGGACCGATCAGACGTACAGAGAGCACCAGACCCCTTTCTGCGCTCCAGCCCACGAGGGTGCCGGTCGCGTCAGGCGATCGGATCAGTACCGAGAAGTCTACCCAGGGCGTCGACCCGACCACCAGCGCGGGCCACGGCCCCAGCGGGCACCAGGTCGGGGGCGAGGTCGGCCAGAGGCGCCACCACGAAGCGCCGCGTCCACAACCGCGGATGGGGGACGACGAGATCGGGCTCGTCCACGGTGAGATCGCCCACCAGCAGCACGTCGACGTCGAGCGTCCGGGGGCCGTCCGCCACCGTGCGCACCCGGCCGGCATCGGCTTCGAGCCGGCGGGCCAGCTCCAGCAGGGCGCGCGGCGTGAGGTCCGTGTCGAGCTCGGCCACCGCGTTCAGGTACGGGCCCTGGCCGGCGGGTCCACCGATCGGCTCGGTCTCGTACACCGGGGACACGGCCACCAGATCGGGGACCTGAGCCACCGCCCGGCGCAGGTACCCCAGCCGGTCGCCCACGTTCGAGCCGAGCCCGAGAAAGGCGCGCACGGCGAGCTTCTACGCCCGGCCCCGCGTCAGGCGCACTCCGGCCGAGGTCACGCGCTCGGGCACCGGGGGGCGGAGCTTGCGCACCGACACCGTAACGGCGCGCACGGCGGACAGGGACGGGGCCGCGAGCACGGCGGTGGCGATGTCCTCGGCCAGCGTCTCGAGCAGCTGCCTGGGCGGGCCTCCCAGCACCGACGCGGCGGCCGACACCGCCGCGCCATAGTCGGCGGCGGCCTCGAGAGCATCGGCCGACGCCGCGCCCGACAGGTCGACATGGAGGTCGAGATCCACCTCGAAGGGCTGCGGGGTCACCTGCTCCTCGGGCAGCACGCCGTGCACCGCGTCCACCGTGAGCCCGCGTATCTCGATGCGATCGGCCGGCCCGGGAGGAGGCCCCGGTGACCCCGGGCCCCCTGCGCTCACTCGCCGCCGCTCGGGACGAGCGCGGCGGCCTGGGCCACCAGGTCGCGGCCGATCGGCCCCATTTGGTGCCCGATGAGCCGTTCGATCACGGCGATGGCCTGGGGGCCCCCGGGGAGCCGCCCCGACCACAGGAGATAGCCGCCCATCACGCCCATGACCCGGTCGCCCAGCTCTTCCTGGTGCACGAGCAGGCGGTCACCGTTCTGGAGCCATTCGTCGAGATGGCGGTAGAGGTCGGCGAGCGGCTCGCGCAGGTCTCCCGACGTGGGCAGCGGGAAATGCGACCACGCCATGGCGCCTTCGTCGTACGCGGCCAGGTTGTGCGGCGACGGCAGCAGCGACACGACGCGCTGGAAGCCCTGGACGCGCAACCAGATGATCTCCTCCTGGCGCCGGACCCGGCGGTGGTGGGGGGCGAAGCCACCGGGACGCTCGCTCACCGCCAACTGGTCCTTCACGATCCAGGTGAAGTTGCGCGGCGAGATCCCTGCGGCCCACTTGCCCTTCACTGCCCGCCTCCGGTTGCGACCCGGGCCGGGCCGACCAGGGTGGCCGCCTCGACCGTCGGGCGGACGTCGTGGACCCGCACCATCGCCGCGCCGGCCGCCATGGCCCACACCGCGGTGGCGAGCGACCCCTCCAGGCGCTCACCGGCCGGCGCCGGCGTGCCCTGTGCGTCAGCGGCGAGGGGACCGAGGAACGCCTTGCGGCTGGTGCCCACCAGCACCGGGTACCCGAGGTCCACCAACGCGGGAAGATGGCGCAGCAACGTCAGGTTGTGCGCCGCGGTCTTGCCGAAGCCGATGCCGGGGTCGACCCAGACCTCGGTCACCCCCGCCTCGGAGGCGGCCCCGGCCCGCTCCCGCAGGAATTCGACGACCTCGTCCACCACCTCGCGGTAGTGGGGGTCGCGCTGCATGGTGCGGGGTGTGCCCTGCATGTGCATGGCCACGTAGCCCGCGCCGGCTTCGGCCGCGATGGGCCACAAGCTGGCCGAGATGTCGTTGAGCATGGTGGCTCCCGCCTCCAGTGCGGCGCTGGCCACGGCCGGCTTCACCGTGTCCACCGACACCCGCACGTGGGGGGCCAGAGCCTCCACCACCGGCACCACCCGGGCCCGCTCCTCGGCCTCGGGCACCGGAGTCGCCCCCGGGCGGCTCGACTCGCCGCCCACGTCGACCACGTCCGCCCCTTGGGCGGCCAACTCGAGCCCGTGGGCCACCGCCTGCTCGGGGTCGAGGTACCGGCCGCCGTCGGAGAACGAGTCGGGGGTCACGTTGAGCACCCCCATCACCGACGGCCGCATGGGGCCCGAGCGTAGACGGCGCCCCGCGGGGCCGGGGTCAGCGGCCGTGCACGAATTGCAGGGCCTCGGCCCGGGTGCGGGGGTCGTCGCGGAAGAGGCCTCGCACCGCCGAGGTAATGGTCAG
>DATGGF010000478.1:0-3266 GCA_035308625.1 Acidimicrobiales bacterium
GAAGTGACGAGCACCGTCCAGCTCCCGGCGGCCCGCGGGGGGATCTACGACCGCAATGGCGCGGTGCTGTCGGTATCGGTGCCTCGCTCGACCGTGGTGGCCGATCCCTTCCTCATCTCGAAGCCTGGCGCGGAGGCCGACGCCCTGGCGCCGGTGATCGGCGTCCCCGCCGCCACCTTGGTGGCCGACATGTCGAAGCACACCGGCTATGTGGTGCTCGCCCACAAGCTCGACGACGCGCACGCCAAGAAGGTGGACGCCCTGCACCTGGCCGGCATCAACCTGCTGCCCGACAGCCAGCGCGTAGATCCCGCCGGTGACCTCGCCGCCCCGGTGTTGGGCATCGTCAACGGCTCCGGGTCGGGCGTGTCGGGTCTCGAGTACCGCTACGAGCGGCTCCTGGCCGGGTGGGCCGGCTCCATGGTGGTGCAGCGCACCCCGGACGACGTCCCCTTCCCCGGAGGTGTCACGCCGCACACGCCCTCGGTGGCCGGTAGTGGCATCGAGCTGACCCTCGACGAGTCGCTCCAGTACGTCACCGAGCAGTCGCTGGCCGCGGCGGTGAGCACGTCCCACGCCAAGAGCGGCACGGCGGTGGTGATGGACAGCCGCACCGGCGACATCCTGGCCATGGCCAACTTGGTTGCCGACCCCACCACCGGCAAGATCAGCGAGGCGACGCAGAACCTGGCCGTGACCAAGGTGTACGAGCCCGGCTCGGTGTTCAAACTGGTCACCTTCTCGGCGGCGCTCGGGGCCGGGGTGATCACGCCGCAATCGACCTTCAGTGTCCCCAACACCTTGAGCATCGACGGGTGGACGTTCCACGACGCCGAGAACCACCCGACCGAACAGTTGTCCGCCACACAAATCCTGGCCCAGTCGTCCAACATCGGGACCATCGAGATCGCCGGGCTTCTCGGCCGCAACCGGCTGGCCGCCCAGATAGGAACACTCGGCTTCGGGCAACCGACCGGATTACGTTTCCCGGGCGAGTCGTCCGGCTTGGTGCGTTCCAACCCGGCGGACTGGTCAGGGTCGGACATGGGATCGACGCCCATCGGGCAGGACGACGCCGTGACCGCGCAGCAGGTCCTCGACATGGTGAACACGGTGGCCACCGGAGGGACCTTTGTCCCGCCGCGACTGGTGCGGGCCATGGTCAACGCCGACGGCTCACTCACCCGCACGCCCATGCCGTCGAAGCACCGGGCCCTGACGCCGTCGGTGTCGGCCACCCTGACGACGATGATGGAGCAGGTCGTGCAGGACGGCACCGCGGTGAGCGCGGGCGTGCCCGGCTACACGGTGGCGGGGAAGACCGGCACCGCGCAGGTGCCCGACCCCAGCCACGGCGGGTACATCCCGGGCGCCTACATGGCCACCTTCGCCGGTTTCGCCCCGGCCGAGCACCCCGTGCTGTCGGCCGTGGTGGTCCTCGAGCAGCCCACGCCGATCTTCGGCGGCGTCGTCGCCGCGCCGGTGTTCTCGCAGGTCATGCGCTATGCGCTGCACCGCTATGGCGTTCCCACCTCGGTATCGGCACCGTCGCTCAGCGGCGCGGCGCAGCCCCCGCCTCTCACGGGGGGGCTCGGCCAGACCGCTACGATCGGCGCCACCCCCGGAACGCCGTGATCCGGCCGCCGGGCCCCCTATCGTGCGAATGGACCGGTTGCTCTCAGCTGTCGAAGCCGTCGACACCCGGGGCGACCTCTCCGCCACCGACATCACCTCCATAGAGCTGGACAGCCGCATCGTCCGCGCCGGTGCACTGTTCTGTTGCGTCCCCGGACGGCGCTTCGACGGGCACGACTTCGCCGCCGACGCACTCGGTGCCGGCGCCACCGCCCTGTTGGTCGAGCGGCCCCTGCCGCTGCCGGCACCTCAGATCGTCGTGGCCCCAGGCACGGCCCGGTCGGCCATGGCCGACCTGTCCCGGGCGTTCTACGGCGACCCGGCGGGCTCGTTGGTCACCGTCGGCGTCACCGGCACGAACGGGAAGACGACGGTCACCCACCTGCTTGCATCGATCCTCGACACCCACGGCCTGCCCTGCGCGGTCATCGGCACCCTGGGGGGCGCCCGGACGACCCCGGAGGCCCCCGCGCTGCAGGCCCTGCTGGCCGAGGCCCGTGACTCCGGCCGCGGCGCCGTGGCGATGGAGGTGTCGTCTCACGCGCTGTCGGAGCACCGAGTCGAAGGCGTGCATTTCGCCATGGCCGTGTTCACCAACCTGAGCCACGAGCACCTCGACTACCACGGCACCATGGAGCAGTACTTCGCCGCCAAGGCCGAGTTGTTCACGCCGCGCTACAGCGCCCAGGGGGTGGTGAACGCGGACGACCCCTGGGGACGCCGCCTCGTCGACGGCGCGGCCCTGCCCATCACGCCCTTCGGCCGTGACGATGCCACCGACGTTGTGGTCTCCGGAGGCGAGACGATGTTCACCTGGCGGGGCGTCCGTGTCCACCTCAAGCTGCGGGGCACCTATCACGTGATCAACGCTCTCGCCGCGGCCACCGCCGCGGCCGACTTGGGCGTCCCCGTGGACGTCGTCGCCGAGGGCCTGGCTCGGGCCGAGCCGGTTCCCGGTCGCTTCGAGGTGGTCGAGGTGCCGGCGCCTTTCACCGTGGTCGTCGACTACGCCCACACGCCGGACGGATTGCGCCACGCGCTGGCCAGCGCCCGGGCCCTGGCCGGCTCGGCCCGGGTGTTGTGCGTCTTCGGGTGTGGCGGGGACCGCGATCGCGACAAGCGGCCGCAGATGGGCGCCGTGGCCGAAGCCGGCGCCGATGTGGTGGTGGTCACCTCGGACAACCCGCGCCGTGAGGACCCACAGGCCATCATCAACGCCGTGCTCGCTGGCATGAACGATCCGTCCGCCGAACGGGTGATGGTGGAGCCCGATCGCCGTAGCGCCATCGCCAAGGCGGTCGACGCCGCCCGATCGGGAGACGTCGTGGTGGTCGCCGGCAAGGGCCACGAGCGGACCATCGAGGTGGCCGGGCAGTTCCTGCCCTTCGAGGACAAGGTGGAAGCCGCCGCCGCCGTGGCCAACCGCACCGACGGGCGCCGCTCGTGATCAGCCTCATGGCCTCGGGAGGTCTCGCCCTGTGGGTGGCGGGGCTCGGAACCCCGTTCCTCATCCACTGGCTGGTGAACCGTCGTATCGGCCAGCAGATCCGCACCGACGGGCCGCACATGCACCAGGCCAAGGCGGGCACACCCACCATGGGCGGGCTGGCCATCGTCGGCGCGGCGGTGGG
>DATGGF010000479.1:0-2152 GCA_035308625.1 Acidimicrobiales bacterium
AGATCAGCTTCACGCACCTCATCGGGTACGCGGTCGTCCAGGCCCTGCAGGCGGTACCGGCGCTCAATTCGACCTTCGTGGCCGACATCGACGGGAAGGGCACCCCCGGGGTGGTGCACCACGACTCGGTCGGGCTCGGACTGGCGGTGGACGTCGGCCGGGCCGACGGATCACGGACCCTGCTCGTCCCCGTTGTCCGTGGCGCGCAGTCCATGGACTTCCGCACCTTCGTCATCGCCTACGAGGAGTTGGTGCGCAAGGTCCAGACCGGGAAGATCTCGCCTGACGACTTCGCCGGCGCCACCGTGACGCTGACGAACCCGGGCACGCTGGGGACGGTGCAGTCGGTGCCGCGGCTCATGCCGGGCCAGGGCGCCATCATCGGAGTCGGGGCGCTTGGCTACCCGGCCGAGTATCAGGCCGCCGACCATCGGAGCCTGGCCGCGCTCGGGGTCGGCCCGGTAGTCACCCTCACGTCGACGTACGACCACCGGATCATCCAGGGTGCCGAGTCGGGGCTCTTCCTCACGCATGTGGCCGAGTGCCTGACCGGCGGCCACGGTTTCTACGAGTCGGTGTTCGAGTCGATGGACGTCCCGTACGACCCGGTGCGTTGGCAGGCCGACGTGAACGCGGTGGACAGCGAGCGGCTGCGGCTGGTGAAGCAGGTCCACGTCCAGAGCCTGGTCAACATGTACCGGGTCCGCGGTCACCTCATCGCCGATCTCGACCCGTTGTCGGCGGAGCGGCGCCCGCTGCATCCGGAGCTGGACCCCACCACGTACGGGCTCACCCTGTGGGACCTCGACCGCGAATTCGTGGTCGACGGCCTGGCCGGCCGCGAGGCCATGACCTTGGGCAGCGCGCTGGACATCCTGCGCGACGCCTACTGCCGGACGCTGGGCATCGAATACATGCACATCCAGCACCCGGCCGAGAAGAAATGGATCCAGGAGCACGTCGAAGGCGTTCCCCTGGCTCTCGGCACCGAGGAGCAGCGCCACGTCCTCGATCGCCTGAACGCGGCTGAAGCGTTCGAACGCTTCCTCCACACCCGTTATGTGGGCCAGAAGCGCTTCGGGCTTGAAGGAGCCGAATCCACCATCGTGCTCCTCGACACCATTTTGGACGAAGCGGCGTCCGGCGACCTGGTCGAGGCCGTCATGGGCATGGCCCACCGAGGACGGCTGAACGTTCTGGCCAACATCGTGGGCAAGTCGTACGGAGAGATCTTCCGCGAGTTCGAGGGAAACCTCGACCCCGAGTCGGTGCAGGGGTCAGGCGACGTCAAGTACCACAAGGGGGCATCGGGCAAGTTCGTGGGCCGGTCGGGCCGTGAGATCCCGGTGAGCCTGGCTTCCAACCCGTCACACCTCGAGGCGGTGGACCCCGTGGTCGAGGGCATGGTCCGGGCCAAGCAGGACAAGCTCGGTTCCGTCGATCAATACGAAGTCCTGTCCGTGCTCGTCCACGGCGATGCCGCCTTTGCCGGTCAGGGAGTGGTGGCTGAGACACTGGAGCTGTCCCAGCTGGCGGGCTACCGCACCGGCGGGACGATCCATGTGGTCGTGAACAATCAGCTGGGCTTCACCACCGCCCCGGAGTCGGCACGCTCGTCGGTGTACTCGACCGACGTGGCCAAGATGGTGCAGGCCCCGATCTTCCACGTGAACGGCGACGACCCCGAAGCCTGCGTGCGCGCGGCGCGGCTGGCCTTCGGCTTCCGCCAGGCCTTTCACAAGGACGTGGTCATCGATCTGGTGTGTTACCGCCGCTACGGCCACAACGAGGGCGACGACCCGAGCTACACACAGCCGCGCATGTACCAGCTCATCGACGCCAAGCGCTCGGTGCGCAAGCTGTACACCGAATCGTTGGTCCGGCGAGGCGACATCACTCTGGAGGAGGCCGAGAAGGCGCTGGAGGACTTCCAGGCGCGGCTGCAAGTGGCCTTGGACGAGACCCGCCAGGCGACGGTGCCCGCCCCGGCGCAGATCCCGCCATCGCCGGCGGCAGCCGAGCCCGAGGTGGCAGTGCCGACCGGCGTGTCTGGCGACGTGCTCGAGCGCCTCACCACCGAGGTGGTGTGCGTCCCCGAGGGGTTTACCGTCCACCCGAAACTGGCGCGGCAGTTCGAGCAGCGAGCAGATCG
>DATGGF010000480.1:0-1746 GCA_035308625.1 Acidimicrobiales bacterium
TCTGGTGCCATTGGGACCCCACCTGGTACGCCGTCCACGGGGTTTGACTGCCGCGGTCCCAGTAGGAAGGTCCGTGGATGGCGGCGATCTGGGCGTAGCTGAGCGGGGTCGCCGGCCCCGTGACCGGCGCACCGGCCTGCGGGCCGGCCGTGGGCCAGTCGTAGCCGTAGTACGGCACACCCAGGATGATCTTCGACGGGGGCACCACCGCCCTGTATTCCGCCAGGTCGACGGTGTCGTTGTTCCCGGGCCCGGTGAGCGGCGCGGTCGCCGACGGCGTCGCCGGGGAATCCATGTCGTAGGCCATGACGAAGAAGGCATCGACCACCTTGTTCAGGCCGGCGATGTCGTAGAACCCGTTGGGGTCTCCGGCGGAGCTCGCGTAGGTGCTCATGGAGATCTGCCAATGGGGGTTGCTGCTGCGTAGCTGGGTGGCCACCTGACCGACCAAGTTGTCGAGTCCCTGCTGGTCGTGGGGGCCTCGGCCTTCGAAGTCGAAGTTCACGCCGTCGAGATTCTTGGCCGAGATCAGCTGGGTGAGCGATGTGGCGAGGCGAGCCGGCGCACCAGGGTCACTGGTGAGCTGATCGAGCGTGTGCTGGCCGAAGCAAGTTGCCGTGAGCACGACGCGATCGCTAGCGGCGTGGGCGCGGGTCACAAGGGCGGCGAGTGCCTGGGACTGATACCCGACCCATCCCGATCCCGATTGAGCGATCGTTCCATCGGCGTTCACGTCGACCGAGAAGTAGGCGATCGTGGTCATGTCCTTGACGTCGAACACGCCCTGTTGAGCCAGGGTCCACCAGGGGGCGAAAGCGAAGATCTCGTGGGGCTGGAGCGGGGGAGCCGCGGCGAGCGCCGGTGGCGCCGGCGCCGGCGGCGCGCTGGCCGCCGGAAGGTCCAACGGCGTGGCATCGGTGATCGCTTCGTGCTCGAACCAGTCGCGTGGTGTCCGGTCGATCTGCGCCACGTGGTGGTTGGTGGTCGAGGCGCGCGCGCTGGTGTTGCCCAGGGCGACGCTGCCGACCAGGAGCGATGCCACCGCGGCCAGCACCGATACCGGGGCGGCACCTCGGGCACCGTGGCCCGACAGGGCGCGTCGGATCACCGACGCTCCCAGGGAGCGCAAACGACCCTCCGTCGGGCCTAGCAGGGGATTCGGCAGCAGCGGGGGCGAGGGCGGCGGCGCATCGGCCGGCTCGACCACGTCAGGAGAACGTGTCGGGACGCCTCGGCGCACGCTGGGAAAAGGACACGAACATCCAGGATCGCCCAACCGTTGTTGAGACCGCAAGAACTTTTTGGCTCACAGTGCCAGGATCGGCACCATGCGGGAACCTCTTGAACCGCTTCCCGAGGACCTCGAGCGGGTCCCGACACCCTTCGTGGTGGTCGATCTCGAGGTGCTCGATCGCAATCTGACGGCCATGGCCACACAGACGAACACGCTCGGTGTTGCATTGCGGCCGCACGCCAAGACGCACAAGTGCGTAGAAATCGCGCGACGTCAGGTCACCCACGGTGCAATTGGGCTGTCAGTTGCCACGATCGGTGAGGCCGAGGTCTTTGCCGATGCAGGCTTCGACGACCTGTTCGTCGCCTATCCATTGTGGGTCGACGCCGCGCGGTCCAGGCGGGTGGCATCGCTGGTCGAGCGTTCGCGGCTTCGAGTGGGCGTAGATTCTGCGGCCGCCGCCGCGGCCCTCGGCCATGTTGCGGGGAGTGAGCGACTCGAAGTGTTGGTCG
>DATGGF010000481.1:0-3273 GCA_035308625.1 Acidimicrobiales bacterium
GTCGGGCTGGATGCGCACCAGCAGCGAGTTGGGGCGCAGGTCCCGCGACAGGCGCCCGCCGAAGGCCAGGTGCGGCACCCGGTGGAACTGCAGTGCCACCTCGGTCACCCGCGCCGGCAGGCGCTTGCCCGTGCGCACGTAGATGGGGACGCCGGCCCAGCGCCAGTTGTCGACGGTGAGCTTCATGGCCACGAAGGTCTCGGTGCGGCTGGCCGGGTCGACGTCCTGTTCCTGGCGGTACCCGGCGACCTCCTCGCCCTCCACCGTGCCCGCCGTGTACTGCCCCCGCACGCCGATGCCCACCGCGCTGTCGACGTCGGGCACCTCCACCGCCCGCAGGAGCTTCACCTTCTCGTCCCGGATGCCCTGGGCGTCCACCACGGACGGCGGCTCCATGAGCATCAGTGCCAGCACCTGCATCACGTGGTTCTGGACGATGTCGCGCAGAGCGCCGGCGTGCTCGTAGAAGCCGCCCCGATGCTCCACCCCGAGTTGCTCGGCCACGGTGATCTGGACGTTGTCGACGTAGCGGCGGTTCCACACCGGTTCGAAGATGGCGTTGGCGAAGCGCAGGGCCAGGAGGTTCTGCACCGTCTCCTTCCCCATGTAGTGGTCGATCCGGTAGATCTGCGCTTCGTCGAAGGCGCCGTGCAGCGACGCGTCGAGGGCGCGGGCACTGGCCAGGTCGCGTCCGTAGGGCTTCTCCACCACCAGGCGGGCGAAGGCGCCTCCGGGCCCGGGCTTGTTGAGCCCGTGCTCGGCCAGGGCCACGGCCACCACGCCGAAAAGGTCGGGCACGGTGGCCAGGTAGAAGACCCGGTTGCCCTGGGTGCCCGATTTGGCGTCGAGATCGTCGAGGACCGACTGCAGCTGCGAGAAGGTGTCGGGGTGGCCGTACTCGCCGGCCACGTAGCGGAAGTTCGCCACCAGGTTCCGCCACTTGTCGTTGCCCGGCCCTCCGGCGTCGGCGGCCACCCGCCGGAAGTCCTCGTCGCTCCAGTCGCTGCGGGCCACGCCCACCACGGCGAAGTGCGCGGGCAGCGCGTCGTGCTCGGCCAGCGCGGCGATGGCGGGAAGGAGCTTGCGGGCGGTCAGGTCGCCCGAGGCGCCGAACACCACCAGGGCGAGCGCCGGCGCGCACCCGACACGGTCGAGCTCGTGCCCATGCCCCCCGCCGGGCCCGGTCACGTCAGGTCACCTCGGACAGGTCGTCGACGGCGATGCGCAACACCCGCCGGCCGTGCGCCTCGAGGCTGCGGTGGTCGCCCGCCGCCTGGGCCGTGATGAGGGTGCCGAAGTCGTAGGGCGCGCCGGGGATGGGCAGCTCGGGCCCGGCCGTGCGCGACACGATCTGCACGGCCACCACCGTGTCGGGCCCGCCCTTGTGCAGCTGCCCGGTGGAGTGGAGGAAACGGGGCCCGTACCCGGCGGTGACGGCGGTCCCCCCGAGGTGGTCGCGCACGGAGCGGCGCAGGCCCTCCAAGGCGGCGTCCTGGCCGAAGGGCAGATAAGCCTGGAGCGAGACGTAGTCCCCGGGCTGCACTTGATCGGTCAACCACTCCATGGTGGCACCCGCGGGCGCCGCTTCCACGGACTCGAGGGGGAGCGAGGCCAGCATGTCGGCCGTGTTGGCCTTTGACTCGGCCACGTTGGGCTCGTCGAAGGGGTCGATACCGAGGACGTGCCCGCATACGGCGACGGCCAGCTCCCAACGGTAGAACTGCTCGGCCACGTCTTCGGCCCGCTCGAGGTGCAACGGCACCACGTGACGGTCAGGCCCGTCCTCGGGCTCGGTGGTGGGTACGGGCACGCACCCCTTGCCGTGCTTGCCCGTCGACTCGGCCACCAATTGCTCGACCCACAGGCCGAAAGCGGCGAAGGCCGCCGGGACGACCACGGTGAGCTTGTCCTTCCCCGCCAGTGCCTCCTCGCCCATGGTCATGCCGAGCGACACGGCTTCGACCGCGTCGGCGGCCAGCGCCCGCTCGCACAAGGCGGCCACGTCGTAGCCGAGCAGGGCGGCGGGCACCATGCCGAAATAGGAGAGCACCGAGTAGCGCCCGCCGATGTCGGGCGGGTTCTCGAAGCAGCGCCGGAACCCGCGCTCGGCGGCCAGCGCGGCCAGCGGGGTCCCGGGGTCGGTCACCGCCGCGTACCGGGTGGGATCGGGCAGCTGCTCCCAGGCATGGGCCAGGAGCACGTTGGGCTCGAGGGTCGTCCCCGACTTGGACGACACCAGGACGAAGGCGTCGGAGAAGTCGAGGGCGCCGACGGTGGCCGAATGGGTGGTATCGCAGACGACCAGCCGGCGCGCCGGCGCGCCGGACGCACCGCCGGCCAGGGGGAGCAGCGATTCGAGCACGACGGGGCCGAGCGACGAGCCGCCCATTCCGAGCAGGATCACCGTCGACTGCTCGATGCCGGCGGCCCAGGTGGCGAGCTCCGCCGCCTCGCCGGCCATGCGACGGGGCACGTCCAGCCATCCGAGGCGGTTGGGCGCCACGTTGCCCGCAGGCCACAGCCCGCTGTCGCGGGCGACCAGCGAGTCGAGCAGCGACCTGGTGTCGTCCTCGGTCACCGGGCGCTCCTCACTGCCCGGCGGCCAGCGCGTTGGCCTTGTCCTGCAGGGTCTGCACGAGCTCGTCGAACGACTTGGAGAAGCTGGCCACCCCTTCGGCCTCGAGCGTCGCCCCGACGTCGGCCATGTCGACCCCCGCCTCCTCGAGGTCGTCGAGCGCCCGGCGCGCCGCCGCCGGGTCGGCGTCGACCGAACGGGTGAGGGTGCCGTGGTCGAGGAAGGCGTCGACGGTCTGGTCGGGCATGGTGTTGACGGTGTCGGGCCCGATGAGCGTGTCGATGTACTTGAGGTCGGGGTAGGCCGGGTTCTTGGTCGACGTCGACGCCCACAGGGGCCGCTGGACGTTGGCCCCCTTGGCCGCCAGTGCCTCCCAGCGCGGCCCGGAGAAGCGGTCGCGGAACAACTGGTACGCCATGTGGGCCTGGGCCACCGCGGCGGTGCCCTGCAGGGAGCGCAGCCGGCCGGAAGCGGCAGGATCGTGGCCGGCCGCCGTGTCCAGGCGGCGGTCGACCTCGGTGTCGACCCGGCTCACGAAGAACGAGGCCACGCTCCACACGCGTGACAGGTCGCGCGCCCCCGACGCCACGTGGTCCTCGAGCCCGCCGATGTAGGCCTCGATGATCTCGTCGTAACGCTCCAGGCTGAACAGCAGGGTGATGTTGATGTTGCGGCCTTCGGCCACCATGGCCCGCACC
>DATGGF010000482.1:0-2355 GCA_035308625.1 Acidimicrobiales bacterium
ATGATGAGCACGAAGGTTCCCGCCACGGCGGCCAGTACCGGGATGGGCCAACGAACGCGACGGGGTCGGCGCCGGCGGAGGTCCGGCACCGGGCGCAGTGGGGTGTGGCGGCGGGGGCCGCCCGCCGGCACCGGGCGCGCCACAGCGCGGGGCTGGGGGACGCCCAGACCACGAGGCGGGAGCGGAAGATCGGCGCCGGTATCGGCTTCGGCTCCGAGGATGACCACGTGTCGGGCCACGAACTCCTACCGAGCGCTCAGTTGCTCGAATTCCTCGGGAGTCATGAGTACGGCGCGGGCCTTCGAACCCTCGGAAGGCCCGACGATCCCCCGTCGTTCGAGCAGGTCCATCAAGCGACCGGCGCGGGAAAAGCCCACGCGGAGCTTGCGCTGCAACATGGAGGTCGACCCTAGCTGAGAGCGAACGACCAGCTCCATCGCCGCAGAGAGCAGGTCGTCGTCCTCGTCGTCGAGCTCGGCGGACCCTGCCGCGGCCCCTTCGGGACCGGCCACTCCGTCCACGTACTCGGGTTGGCGTTGCCGGCGCCAGTGAGCCACCACCGAACGGACCTCAGCCTCGGTGACCCAGGGGCCTTGGATGCGCCGCGGCACGGAGGAGGACGCAGTGAGCAACAACATGTCGCCCTTGCCGATGAGTCGCTCGGCCCCGGGTTGGTCGAGGATGACACGGCTGTCGGCGAGCGAGGACACGGAGAAGGCCAGACGCGACGGGACGTTGGCCTTGATCACTCCGGTGATGACGTCGACCGACGGGCGCTGCGTGGCCAGGACGAGATGGATGCCGACGGCCCGTGCCATCTGAGCGATGCGGCACACCGACTCCTCGACGTCACGCGCCGCGACCATCATGAGGTCGTTCAGCTCGTCCACCACGACGAGCACGTACGGGAGGCGCCGGTGGACCACGCCGTCGGACACCGCCGCCCTCGACTCGGCCATGCGACGGGCGACCCGTTCGGCCGCGGCCGGTTCGAGGCTCAGGTCCGCCGTGAGCGCTTCGGCGCCATCGGGCTCGTCCCCGTCCTCGTCGAAGGCCTGGGCCTCGGCCTCGGCCTCGGGGCCCAGGGCGCCCTGGTCGACGGCCTCGTTGTAGCCGGTGATGTCACGCATGCCGGCTTCGGCCAGGACGTCGTAACGCCGCTCCATCTCGGCCACGGCCCAAGCCAACGCGTTGGCGGCGCGCTTGGGGTCGACCACCACCTGGGTGAGCAGATGCGGGAGCCCGTTGTACTGCCCGAGCTCGACGCGCTTGGGGTCGACGAGGATGAGACGCACCTGTTCGGGGGTGGCCCGCATCATCACCGAGGTGAGCAGCGAGTTGATGCACGACGACTTGCCGGCGCCGGTGGCCCCCGAGATGAGGATGTGGGGCATGTCGGCCAGGTTGGCCATCACCGGTCGCCCGGCGATGTCGCGACCGAGCCCGACCTCCAGTGGATGACGCGCCTTGCGTGCTTCGTCGGTCGACAGCACATCGCCCAGCGTGACCAGCTGACGGAGCCGGTTGGGGACTTCCACACCGATGGCCGAGCGTCCGGGGATGGGAGCAAGGATGCGCACGTCGGGTGAAGCCATGGCGTAGGCGATGTCCTTGGCCAGGCTGGTGACGCGGGCCACCTTCACCCCGGGGCCGAGTTCGAGCTCGAAGCGCGTGACCGTCGGTCCCACCGTGTGGCCCACCAGCCGGGTCTCCACCCCGTGCGCAGCCAATGCTTCGACCAGGGCGCGCCCCGCCGCGGTGATCTCGGACCGGTCGTATTCCTGTTGCTTGGAGCGACCCAGCATCTTGAGCGGCGGGAGCCGCCACTCGCCTTCGGGACTGGGGAGGTCGAGCGCCAGCTGGTCGCCGCGCACGGGGGGCGGCACCGGCGCCGCCGCGGTGACGACGTCGGTGGGCGCCACCGCGTCGCCGCCGGCCGGCTCGGGCATCGCGTCGTCGGGTTCGCCGGATCCCGTGAGGTCCGCCCCGAGCCCTTTCGCCTCGGCCCCGGCGTCGTCGTCGGTCGCCGTATGGGAAGCGGGGCGATCCTCGGCGTCGGTGTCGGCCTCGTCGTGGAAGATCGCCGGCATCTCGCGGGGCACGGTCAGGACCCGCCATACGCGGGTGGTCACGGCGGCGACCACCCGGGCGGCGGCCTGCACGGTCACCCCGGTGAACAACACCACCGACAGCAGCGCCAGGGCCACCAGCACCACGGCTGCGCCCCACCCCGAGAGGCCATCGCGCAACGGCCCGCCCACGATGACCCCCAGCCAGCCACCAGCCCGGGCCAGGGCGCGGGTGTGGGCACTCAGGCGAGGGGCCCCGCCGGCCAGGTCGGCCAGGCCGGCCACC
>DATGGF010000483.1:0-1621 GCA_035308625.1 Acidimicrobiales bacterium
CTTGATGTCATGAAGGAGCGGGGCCTCCGCTCCCCGTGAGAAACCCGGGTCGAGGAGACTCGGGCGGCTCACAACCCTCACGACAAGGGAGGCCCCAGGTGACAGAGTACGTTGGCATCGATCTCCACCGCCAGCGCTCGGTGATCGTGCGCATGACGCCCGCGGGTGAGGTGCTCGACACCGTCCGCGTCGAGAATGACCCGGTGGCGCTGAGCCTGGCCATCGAGGCTGCCGGGCCCAACCCCGAGGTGGTCCTGGAGGCGACATACGGGTGGTACTGGGCCGCCGATCTCCTCGAGGACTGCGGCGCACGGGTCCACCTCGCCCATCCGCTTGGGGTCAAGGCGTTCCAGCACCAGCGCGTCAAGAAGGACCAGTCGGATGCGCGGCAGCTCGCCGATCTGCTCCGGATGAACCGCCTGCCCGAGGCGTGGATCGCACCGCCCGCCACTCGGGAGCTGCGCGAGTTGGTGCGATATCGCGCCAAGCTGGTGGCGACCCGCAGTGGGCTGAAGGCACAGGTGCACGCCGTGCTCGCCAAGGAAGGTGTCCGAGTCCCGATGACCGACCTCTTCGGCGCTCAGGGGCAGGTCATGATGGACAGGCTGGCCCTGGCGCCCGCCTACGCAAGCAAGGTGCGCTCGCTGCGACACCTCATCGACATCCTGGATGCCGAGGTGGCCGCGCAGCATCGCGAGGTCGGGCGGACCTTGGCGCTCGACCCCGGGTACCGCGCTATTCAGCGCATCCCCGGCGTCGGCCAGGTCCTCGCGGCGGTGCTGGTCGCGGAGATCGGCGAGGTGAGACGGTTCTCGACCGCCGCAAAGCTGTGCTCCTGGGCCGGTCTGACGCCACGCCACCGCGAGAGCGACACCGTCGTCCATCGCGGTCGCATCACCAAACAAGGATCCAAGCTGGTCCGGTGGGCAACCATCGAGGCCGTCCAGAAGCTCCGCGCCGGCAGCAAGCAGCGCAACGACTTCGTGCGCATCGCCGAGCGGCGTGGACGCAACATCGGTCGGGTCGCGGCTGCTCGCCGGCTGCTGACGCTCGTCTACTACGGCCTGCGCGACGGCGAGGTGCGCTGCCTCGACCGCAACACCGAGCAGGCGGCATGAGACTTTCTCCCTCGGACTCGGTCCGGCGCGCGCTCGCTCTCTTGTCTGACCCCCATCTCGGCGTGGTCGCCCACTTGATTGAGCCCGCCTGACCGTGGCCGTACAACTCCATGCCACCCAGCCGTGGCGAAGGGATGACCGGCACCCGAGCTTCGGGCCCGCCTATGTACTGCGGTTCCTCGACCGTGGAGTTGACAGCTGTCGCTTGACCGACGCCCACCAGGAGGTGCCATCGCCGATTCTCTGTCGCTGATCTTCGTCAGGCAGCGGGCCAAATCCAGATCCTGCCATCGAAGTCACCGGCAGGGTCCGTTGATGCACGCCTCCGCGCACCCCACCCGAGGCCATCGATCAGCTCAAGACCAACAAGGGAGACGGTCTACCCCCTTGACACGGCCCACTCCTTCAGGGATGACAAGAGACTATGGGACCTAGCCGGTGCTCTCGCGCAGCGGCTCCTCGGTGAGGAGCAGCGGCTCCAGCCCGTCGGTGATCGACTGCTC
>DATGGF010000484.1:0-8774 GCA_035308625.1 Acidimicrobiales bacterium
ACGTCCACGGGGCGGCCACGTCACCCAGCACGGAGTCCCGGCCCACCGCCGGTTGCGGGCCGCTGGTGGCGAAGGCGGCGTCCACCAGGGCGGCAGCATCGCTCAGGGCCGAGTTGGTGGGCGTCGGCCCGTGCACCCCCACGATGGCACCCACCAGGGTGACGTTCGTCCCGGCGACCGGGCGCTGCGCGGCGAAGAGGAAGCACCCTCCGGCCGCGGTGTCAGAGCCGGTCTTGAGCCCGATGAACCCTCCGCGTCCGAGGTTGGAATTCAGATTGAAGACGCGTCCGGCCAGCGGCAGGGTCACCTCGGTCATGGCCACCATCTGCCGCAGCGCGGGCACCCCGAGCACGGCGTCGGCCAGGTGGAGGAGATCGCGCGGCGTGCTCACCGTGCCCGGGTCGAGGCCCACCGGGTCGGTGAAGGTGGTCGAGCGCATGCCCAGCGCGTGCGCAGTGCTGTTCATCTTGGCCACGAAGCCCTTGGTGCCGCCCGCGTCGAAGTCGGCCAGCAGAGTGGCCATGTCGTTGCCCGACGCCACCACCAGTCCTTGGAGTACCTGGAGCTCGCTCAGCGACTCGCCTGAAGCGAGCGGCACCACCGACTCGCCGTTGGTCGACTGGGCCTGGAAGGCGGCCAGCGCGTCGGGGGTCACTGCAATGGCGGGGCCGTCCGAACCGGTGGCGAGCGGGTGGTCCTTCACCACGACATAGGCGGTCATCATCTTGGCCAGCCCGGCGATGGGTACCGGGGTCTCCGGCCCCGACGAGCCGATGAGGGGACCGTCCGATACAGCCAGCGCCGCCGGCGCCCCGGACGGCCACGGCAGCGCCGGCGCGGTGCCGGGGATGCGCAGGACCGTTGACACCGCGGTGTGGAGCGTGGGGGAGGGAAGGGGCCGGAACCACTGCACGCCCGCGGCCACCACCACGGCGAAGACGACCAGCACCAGCGCGAGTCGTCCGACACCCCCGCCGACGCGGGCCCGGCCCAGCGAGCTGGTACTCCCGACGCCGAGTCCGGGGAGCCGGGTGCCCAGCGTTCTCAGGCGATCGTCGCTGGTCGACAGTTCCTCAGCGCCCGATGGGCGCGTCCGACGCGCGTGCTGTGGCGAGTGCCGCCCGACCACGCCTCTCACCGTAGGCCGCGCGCCGCGACCCCGGGTGGCAACCCGCCGTCAGAGGGTTGCCGGAGCGGGGACCTCGATCCCGATGCGCTGGAGGAATCCCAGCTTGGCCGCCAGTGCACCGCGCCAGGCGTCGAGGTCGGCTTCGAAGTGGGCTCGGTCACCCTCCTCGTAAGCGTGCTCCAGCTCGTCGAAGGCGGCATCCTCGGCGTCGAGGAGCTCGCGGTAGCGACGAAGGGCCTGGTCGTCGAGCACACCGGGCAGCGTCATGGGACCTCTCCCTCCCGGCGCCCCTGTCCGGACGCCTCGGGATCGACTGTACCCCTGGGGCTCCCGGATTGTCATCGGCGGATGTCCCCGGCCGCCGGAGTCAGCTGATGGGTGCGCTGACGGTGCTGCCCTGGTAGTCCGGGGCGCCGGCGGCCGCCTCGGCCGCGGTGCGCTTGGTCCGGCGGAGGATCTTGCGCCCCAGCCAGGCCACCGGGTCGTAGGACGAGTCCACCACCCGCTCCTTCAAGGGGATGATCCCGTTGTCGGTGATCTTGATGTGCTCGGGGCACACCTCGGTGCAGCACTTGGTGATGTTGCAGAACCCGACGCCCATGCGCTGGCGCACCAGCTCGCGGCGGTCGTCGGTGTCGAGGGGATGCGACTCGAGCTCCATCAGGCGGATGAAGAAGCGGGGGCCGGCGAAGTACTGCTTGTTCTCCTCGTGGTCCCGGATGACGTGGCAGACGTCCTGGCACAGGAAGCACTCGATGCACTTGCGGAACTCCTGGCCGCGGTCGATGTCCTGCTGCATCATCCGGTGGGTCCCGTCGGCCTCGGGCGCCCGGGGGGCGAGCGGCGGGACGCGCCGGGCCACCTCGAAGTTGAACGACACGTCGGTGACGAGGTCCCGGATGATGGGGAACGTGCGCATGGGTGCCACCACCACCGGCTCGCCGGCCGGCAGCTCGTCCATGCGCGTCATGCACATGAGCCGCGGCCGGCCGTTGATCTCGGCCGAGCAAGAACCGCACTTGCCCGCCTTGCAGTTCCAGCGACAGGCCAGGTCGGGCGCGGGCCCGGCTTGGATGCGGTGGATGACGTCGAGCACCACCTCGCCCTCCACCTCGGGCATGGCGTAGTCGGTGAAGGTCCCGCCTTCGGGGTCGCCCCGCCACACCCGCATGGTCACGTCGCCCATCAGTGGGACTCCTCCTGCAACAACGCCTGCAGCTCGGGCGGCATGGCGGGGATGGGCTCGGGCGCGATCGACAGGCTCCCGTCGGTGCCCTCGCGCTGCACGAAGTTGACCTTGCCCAGCTCAGGGTCGGCCGTGGGGTAGTCGTCGCGGGTGTGGCCGCCGCGGCTCTCGCGGCGCTCCAGGGCACCGCGCGTCACTGTGCGCGACACGCTCAGCATGGCGGGCAGGTCGGTGGCCAGGTTCCAGCCCGGGTTGTAGGCCCGGCCTCCCTGGACCTTGAGCCGCCCGGCCCGGTCCTCCAGCTTGTCCAACTCACCCAGCGCTTGCACCAGCTCGGACTCGGTACGGATGATGCCCACCAACTCCTGCATCATCTTCTGCAGGTCCGAGTGGACGTCGTAGGGGCTCTCGCCTTCCGATCGGGCGAAGGGAGCATCGGCCTCGGCCAGCACGGCGTCGACCTCGGTGGAGTCGAGCACCGGCGTCGCGCTGCGCCCCTCGGCGTAGTCGGAGGCGGCCACGCCGGCTCGGCGGCCGAACACCAGCAGGTCCGACAGCGAGTTACCGCCCAACCGGTTGGCCCCGTGCAGTCCTGCCGCCACCTCGCCGGCGGCGAAGAGGCCGGGCACGGTAGTGGCCTCGGTGTCGGCGTCCACCCGGATGCCACCCATGATGTAGTGGCACGTCGGCCCGACCTCCATGGCCTCGACCGTGATATCGACGCCGGCCAGCTCCTTGAACTGGTGGTACATCGAGGGCAGGCGCCGCCGGATGTACTCGGGGGTGCGCCGGGTGGCGATGTCGAGGAAGACGCCGCCGTGCGGGCTGCCCCTGCCGTTCTTCACCTCGGAGTTGATCGAGCGGGCCACCTCGTCGCGGGGCAGCAGCTCGGGCGGGCGCCGGTTGTTGATGTGGTCCTCGTACCAGCGGTCGGCCTCGGCCTCGTTGTCGGCCGTCTCGGCGGCGAACATGGCCGGGATGTAATCGAACATGAAGCGCTTGCCCTCGGAGTTGCGCAACACGCCGCCGTCGCCGCGCACCCCTTCGGTGACCAGGATCCCCCGCACCGACAGCGGCCACACCATGCCCGTGGGGTGGAACTGCACGCACTCCATGTCGATCAGATCGGCCCCGGCCCATAGGGCCATGGCGTGGCCGTCACCGGTCGACTCCCACGAGTTCGACGTGTACAGCCACGACTTGCCCACGCTGCCAGTGGCCAGCACCACCGCCTTGGCCCGGAAGGCGACCGGCTCGCCTGTCGGCCGCCAGTAGCCCACCGCGCCGCTCACCCGCCCCTCGGCGTCTTTGACCAGCCGGAGCACCTTGCACTCCATGAACACGTCGACGTCGAGCGCCACCGCCCGCTGTTGCAGGGTGCGGATCAGCTCCAGCCCGGTGCGGTCGCCCACGTGCGCCAGGCGGGCGTAGCGGTGGCCGCCGAAGTCACGCTGGAGGATGCGGCCGTCGGCCGTCCGGTCGAACAGTGCGCCCCAGCGTTCCAGCTCGTAGATCCGGTCGGGGGCTTCCTGGGCATGCAGCTGGGCCATGCGCCAGTTGTTGAGCATCTTCCCGCCGCGCATGGTGTCGCGGAAGTGGACCTGCCAGTTGTCCTCGGGCCAGACGTTGCCCATGGCCGCCGCCGCGCCGCCTTCGGCCATGACGGTGTGGGCCTTGCCGAGCAGCGACTTGCACACCACCGCCGTGCGCAGGCCCCGCTCCTTGGCCTCGATGGCCGCCCGCAGCCCGGCTCCACCGGCGCCGATGACGACCACGTCGAATTCGTGGGTCGTGATCTCGGGCATCTCGCGTCCTCGTCCCTCAGAAGATCTTCGGGTCGTGGAAGGCGCCACTGGCCACCAGGCGGACGTACAGGTCGGCGAAGGTGACCCAGAACAGGCTGACCCAGGCGAACTGCATGTGGCGGGCGTTCAGAGGGGTGACCCACTTCCACAGGCGATGTCGGATCGGGTGTTTGGAGAACTGGTCCACGTTGCCGCCGCAGATGTGGCGGCAGAAGTGGCACGACGCCGAGTACCCCCACAGCAGCAGCGCGTTGATGACCAGCACCAGCGTGCCCACGCTGACCCCGATCCCCCCGTCGCCCGGCAGGCGGAAAGCCATCACCGCGTCGATGGTCAGGATGACGTTGAAGATGAGGGCGCCGAACCAGAAGTAGCGGTGCAGGTTCTGGAAGATGAGCGGGAAACGCGTCTCGCCCGTGTAGCGCGCGTGCCCGTCGGCCACCCCACAGGCAGGCGGTGACTGCCAGAAGCCCCGGTAGTAGGCCTTGCGGTAGTAGTAGCAGGTCATCCGGAACCCGCCCGGGATGACGGCCACCAAGATGGCGGGCGACAGCTGCCACCAGTGGAGGACCAGGAACGTGCCATGGGCGCCGGGCACGCAGCTGCCGACGATGCAGGGCGAGTAGAACGGCGAGATGAGGTCCCGGTGGGCCGAGCTGCCCACGAAGTAGTAGGCGTTCTGGAAGCAGGCCCACGTGAGGTACACGACCACCACGGTGAGGAAGGCAGCCGAGGCCGCCGGGTAGCGCCACCAGGGATCGCGTCGCAGTGTGCGCACGTCGGGCCCGCCGCGCACCCCGCCGAGCGAGACCCCCACCGGCTTCGTGTCCTCCAGCGTGCTCACGCCTCGGTTCCTCCCGTCCCAACGCCTTCGTGGCGCGGCGTGGCCCACCCCTCCACGTGCACCGGCCCCGCCTCCGCACCGGGCTCCCCCGAGCCAGCGCATCGCCGGCAGGGCGCCGACGGCGTCATCATTCCACTTGAACGCCCCGCGGAGCGAACAGGTCCAGGTCAGGCCGCGGCGGCCGTCCCGAGGCTCCATGGAGCCGGGGACGGCCCCGGACAGCACCACCTAGGCTCGATCCCATGAGCGCCTTCTTCCCTCCCGATCCGCCGTCCGGCCTGCCCGCCACTCTGGGGGAGCTGCGGGCCTCGGGATGGGAGCCGGTGCCCGTCCACGAGGAGATCCGACGCAACGCGGTCGCCCGGATCGCCGAGGGGCGCCCGCTCGTCGACGGCGTGCTGGGCTTCGACGACACCGTGTTGCCCCAGCTGGAGAACGCGGTGCTCGCCGGCCACGACGTGATCCTGTTGGGGGAGCGGGGCCAGGCCAAGACCCGCATCGTCCGGTCGCTAGTGGCGCTGCTCGACGAGTGGTTGCCGGTGGTGGCCGGCTCGGAGATCCGTGACGACCCGTCGGCTCCGGTGTCGCGCCAGGCGCGCGACCTCGTGGCCGAGGAGGGCGATGCCACACCGCTGCACTGGGTGCACCGCAGTCTCCGCTTCTCGGAGAAGCTGGCCACCCCCGACACCTCCATCGCCGACCTCATCGGCGAGGTCGACCCCATCAAGGTGGCCGAGGGCCGATATCTGTCGGACGAGCACACCCTGCACTACGGCCTCGTGCCCCGGGCCAATCGCGGCATCTTCGCCGTGAACGAGCTCCCCGACCTGGCCGAGCGCATCCAGGTCGGCCTCTTGAACGTGCTCGAGGAGCGCGACGTGCAGATCCGGGGCTTCACCGTGCGCCTTCCCCTCGACGTGCTGCTGGTGGCTACGGCCAACCCGGAGGACTACACCAACCGCGGGCGCATCATCACGCCCTTGAAGGACCGCTTCGGCGCCCAGATCCGCACGCATTACCCGCCCGACACCGACATCGAGCTCGCCGTGGTCCGCCAGGAGGCTCATCCGCCTTCCGCGGTGCCCGGCGGCCCCAGCCTCGAGGTGCCGGACTTCATGGCCGAGATCGTGGCCGAGATCTCCCAGCTCGCCCGCCAGAGCCCGCACGTGAACCAGCGTTCGGGTGTATCGGTGCGCCTCTCCATATCCAACTACGAGACCCTGGCGGCCAACGCCGTGCGCCGCGCGCTGCGCCTGCACGAGCCGGAGGCCGTGCCCCGGGTGAGCGACCTGGCCGCGCTGGTCACGTCGACCCAGGGGAAGATCGAGATCGAGGCGCTGGAGGAAGGACGCGAGGAGCGCATCCTCCAAGGACTGGTCTCCGCCGCGGTGCTGGCCGTCTTCCGCCGGCGCGTGCCCACCGAGCAGCTGGGGGCAGTGGTGTCGTCGTTCGACGAGGCCCAGGTCGTCCACGCTGGCGACGACCTGCCGGTCACCGCCTACACCGAGATGCTCACCGCCGTGCCGGCGATGGAGGCCCCGGTGCTGGCCCTGGCCGGAGGAGAGACCCCGGGCCGCGTGGCCAGCGCGGCCGAGTTCGTGCTCGAGGGACTGCACCTGACCAAGCGGCTCAACAAGGAAGCGGCCGGCGGGCGGGCCACCTACCGGGGACGGGGATGATCGCGGGACCGGGGGGTCGGGCGTGACCCACCGCTGGGCCTACCGGCGGTGGGACGGGAGCCAGTCCGGCGCGGTCGACGACATCGACGAGCTGTTCTCCGACCTGGCCGACGACCTGCTGTACCACGGCGACCCAGACGCGGCGCTGCGGCGGCTGCTCAATTCGGGCTACCGCCGCCCCGACGGCGAACAGGTCCAGGGCCTGCGCGAGTTGCTCGAGCGGCTGCGCCGCAGCCGCCAGGAGGAGCTCGAGCGCGGCGACCTGGGTGGCGCCTTCCACGAGATCGCCCAGGAGCTCGACGAGGTAGTAGCCGAAGAGCGCACCGGCCTCGAGTCCCTGGCCGACGAAGCGCGCGCCTCGAACGACGAACGCCGGCGGCAGGTCACCGACGAAGTGGTGGCCGAGCGCAGCATGCAGCTCGACCTGCTGCCCGGCGACCTGGCGGCCAAGGTGCGGGGCCTGCAGGCCTACGAGTTCACGTCGTCCTCCGCCCGCGAGCACTTCGAGGAGTTGCTCGAGCGCCTGCGCCAGGAGGTGGCCCGGAGCTGGTTCGACCAGATGGCCGAGGCCATGGCCAATCCCGACCCGGCCCAGATGGAGCGGGCCCGCCAGATGCTCGACGCCCTCAACCGGATGATCGAGCAGCGCGAGCGTGGCGAGCCGCTCGACCCGAGCTTCGAGCAATTCATGGAGAGCTTCGGCGACTTCTTCCCGGGCAATCCGCAGAACCTCGACGAGCTCCTCGAGCAATTCGCCGCCCAGATGGCGGCGGTGCAGGCGGCCCTGGACTCGCTGTCGGCCGACCAGCGGGCCCAGCTCCAGGCGCTGGCCGAGTCCCTGTTCGAGGACATGGACCTGCGTTGGCAGGTCGAGCGCCTGGCCGACAATCTGCGTCGGGCCGTACCCGACGCCGGCTGGGGGCGCCGCTACCGGTTCACCGGCTCGGACCCCATGGGGCTGGCCGACGCCGCCGCCGCGGCGCGGCGCCTCGGCGAGATGGACCAGTTGGAGCAGTTCCTCCGTTCTGCGTCGTCACCCGGGGCTCTGGCCGAGGTCGACCTCGACCAGGTGGAGAAGTACCTCGGCGAGGACGGGGCCCGCTCGCTCGACCGCCTGGCCCGTCTGGCCAAGGAGCTCGAGGAGGCGGGGCTCATCGAGCAGCGCGAGGGCCGCTACGAGCTCACCGCGGCGGGCATCCGCCGCATCGGCCAACGCGCTCTGTCCGACCTGTTCTCCAAGTTGGCCAAGGACCGCCTGGGTGGGCACCGCAACACATGGGTGGGGACGGGCCACGAGCCTGAGGGCCAGACCAAGCCCTACGAGTTCGGCGACCCCTTCACCCTCGACATCCAGCGCACCGTGCACAACGCCGTGCGCCGTGCCGGCACGGGGACGCCCGTGCGGCTCGCCCCCGAGGACTTCGAGATCTCGAGGACCGAGCACCTGACCCGGGCATCGACGGTGCTCATGGTCGACCTGTCGCTGTCGATGCCCATGCGCGACAACTTCCTGGCGGCCAAGAAGGTGGCCATCGCGCTGCACACTCTCATCTCCACCCGCTTCCCCCGCGACTTCCTCGGGCTGGTCGGGTTCTCCGAGGTGGCGCGGGAGATCAAGCCGGAGGAGCTCCCCGAAGTGTCGTGGGACTTCGTCTACGGCACCAACATGCAGCACGGGCTGATGCTGTCGCGGCGCATGCTGGCCCACCGGGCCGGTTCGAAGCAGATCATCATGATCACCGACGGCGAGCCCACCGCCCACCTCATCCCCGAGCCCGGCGGAGACGGCTACGACGTGTTCTTCAATTACCCGCCGGTCCCCGAGACGGTGCGGGCCACGCTGGCCGAGGTCTTGCGCTGCACCAAGGCCGGCATCACCATCAACACCTTCATGCTCGACGCCAACCGGTCGCTGCAGGGCTTCGTGGAGCAGATGACGCAGCTCAACCGGGGACGAGCCTTCTTCACCACCCCCGAAACGCTCGGCGACTACGTCCTCGTCGACTTCCTCGAGCACCGTCGGACGTCTCGTTCGTCGCGTCGCGGCGCCTGACGAACCTCGTTTCCCAGCTGCATTGCCCACTGCGGGCGCGATTGCAGTGGCATTTTGTTCACGTTTCGTGACAAGAAC
>DATGGF010000485.1:0-14815 GCA_035308625.1 Acidimicrobiales bacterium
CCTGACCGCGGCGGCGGCCGCGGTCGAAGGCGTGGGCCGACTCGGGGATGCGAACGACCGCGTCCCGCACATCGTGTGCTTCAGCATCGACGGGGTGGAGGCGGAGCCGGTGTTGTTGGGCCTCGATCAGGCCGGCGTGGCCGCGCACTCGGGGTCGTCGTGCTCGTCGGAGGCGCTGGCCCCGTCCCCGGTCTTGGCCGCGATGGGCGCCGACGCCGAGCGCTCCCTGCGCTTGTCGGTCGGGTGGTCCACCACTGACGCAGACGTTGCCGCCTTCGAGGCGGCGTTTGGGCCCGTGGTGGCGCACCTGCGCTCGCTGGGCGGCTGACGGTCATCGCCGCCATGCTCGCCTTCACCGGTTCGCACCTGCTGCCCTTGGCGCTGGCCGGCCTCGGCCTCGTGGGCATCGGGTCCGTCCTCCACCGATACGCCCGACGCCTGCACGAGCACGCTCCACCGGTGGGCTGAGGGGCCCGGCGAGGCCGGCCCCCAAAGGAGCGGGCGGCCTGCAAACGCCGATTGCTACACTCGCTCCATCACGCGGGGGCTCAGTACACGGTGGTAACCGACGACGACCTTCTCCGCGCCATCGCGCAGGCCAACGTGGTGGCGGATCGTTTGCGCGATGTGCTGGAGCGGTTCGCCAAGTCCAACGGTGAACTGACCGCCCTCATCGAGAGCGGTGGCTCGGTGCGCGATGCGCTGGGCATCGAGGTGCCACAACGACGCCGCCGGGAGCTCACCGCTGCGCTCGACGACTTCGAGGCAGCCCGCCATCAATTCCGTCTCGCCGTCTTCTCCCGATGCCTGGACGAAGGCGCGTCCATGAGCGAGATCGGCCGGGCCCTCGGTGTCTCCCGGCAGCGGGCTTCGGTGCTCGCCCGGCAGGCCACGACCAAGCTCGCCTAGCGCGGCGTCCCGGTCAGCCGACACCGGCTGGGGCGGCCGGCACCGGGCGTCCTGCTTCGGTGTAGGCCCGCACGACGTACGACCAGGCGCGCTGGACCACGGCGGTGGGTGGATGCCCGGCGAGGAACCGGGCGAACTCGTCGGCCGCGGCCGCCGGCTGGCGTTCGACCAGCAGCATCGAGCCGAGGTACAGGTGCGGGGCGTAGGCCTGGGAATCGACCTGCTCCGCCGCCTGCTCGTCGCGCTGGCCCTGGTCGAGCAACGACGCACGCGCTGCGGCCACGCCGGCTTCGAACTCGAGCCACCCCGCTTCGGCCAGCGCCTGCTCGTCGGTCGGGTCCTGGCGGAGGACCTGCTGGTAGAGAGTGAGCGCCTGGGCCACGTTGCCCTGGTTCTCGAGCACTGCCGCCTGGGCGTCGGTGCGCGCCCGCTGTTGGCGCGAGCTCAAGCTGATGGACCCGCTGCCGGTCTGGCCGGGGAGGCGGGTGGCCAGCTCGGTCACGAGCAGCACCGCCGCGGCGGCCGCGAACACGGCCAGCGCGCCCCACACCAGGGCACGGCGCCGACGGCGACGCACCGGTCCTCCGGTCGGCTCGGCCGCGGTGGCGGTGGCGGTGGCAGTGGCAGTGGCGGTGGCGGTGGCCTGAGCCGGGTCGCGCCCTTCGTCCCCGCTATCGATGGCCCGCAACACGGCGGCCGCCTGCTGTGTGTAGCGGTCACGCAGGACGCGATAGTCGGGCTCGGCCAGGTCTCCGGCCGCCCACTCGGCGTCGAGGTCCTCTATGGAGCGAAGGAGGAAGCCGCGCGCCTCTTCGAGCTCGGGGCCCGGGGTCACGAACCGAGCCGATCCGACAGCGCGTGCGCCACCAGGCGCCGGTCGTCCTCGGACACGGCCACCACCACCAACCGCCGTCGACGCCAGAAGAAGACACCGAGGCTCCCGAGCGCCACGGCGATGGCCAGCAGCGGCACCAGCCACACCAGGCCCACGCCACCGCTCGCCCGCGGCCGCAGCAGGATGCCCGGCCCGTAGCGTCCGACGAGCCAGTCCTCGATGGCCTGGTCGCCCTGCCCGGCGTGGACCCTCTCGGTGACGGCCTGGCGGATGGCCACGGCCACCGGGGCCGAGGACTGCGCCACCGAGATGTCCTCACAGCTCGGGCAGCGCACATCGGCCTCGATGGTGGCGATGCGCTGCGCCGGGCCCGGCGCGGCCCCCGGGCTGCGGGCGCCCACCACCAGCGCGGCGACCAGGACCACGGCCAGCGCCCACCACGAGGCGCGCCGGACGTCGGACATGCGGGTGGCCCCGGAGCTCACGAGGACTCCTGCCCGGCCCGGGCGATCCAGTAGTCGAGCCCGGCGGCGGTGACGGGGCCGTCGAGGTGGGCGACCACGGTGCCGGCCGGCGACACGATGAACGTCTCGGGCGGGGCGCGCACCCCGTAGGCCAGCGCCGTCTGGGAGCCGGGGTCGGGCACGGCCGGCCACGTCGCCCCGGTCGACGTGAGGAAGTCGCGCGCGCTGGAAGCGGCGTCGTCGAAGGCGACGCCGACCAGCGCGGCGTCCGCCGGCGCCCGGTGGGCAAAGGCGAAGGAAACCAGCTCGGGCTCCTCCTGCTGACAGGGTGGGCACCAGCTGGCGAAGAAGTTCACCACCACCCACCGGCCCCGGAGCGCGTCGAGACGAAAGCTGTCGCCGCGCAGTGTCGTCCCGACCACGTCGGGCGCGGCCTTGCCCAGAAGCGGTGTGTCCACTTCGGTGGCGCTGGCCGTGGGCCGGGTGGCCAGCACGGCGACGAGCCCGGACCCGATGACCAACACGGCCAGGGCCACCCACCGGGCGGCGTGTCGCCGGGGCCCGGCGAGGCCGGGGACGCCCGGCCCGACTGTTCCCGACGGCGGGGTCGCCGTCACGGCGCTCCCGCCGGCATCGGCTCATCCACCCGCTCGCCCTCGGTGTACTGACCATCGCCCTCGCCGAGCGGAGGGCCGGCCGCCATACCGGGCAGCGGCGCGGAGACCGGGTCGGTGGGACGGCGCCTTCGACCTCCGGGTAAGGCGGCCAGCGCCGCCCCCACCACCAGGACACCGCCACCCACCCACAGCCACGCCACCAGCGGTTGCACCGTCACCCCGATCCCGACGGCGCCGCCGACGGCAACCGGCAGGGAGTCGACGGTGAGATAGACGTCGTCGCGCCACGACGAGTCGACTGCGGGCGTGCCCACGGCCTCGGTCCCGGCGCCGAACTGGCTCACCGCCGGACGGAAGGGCCCCCGGCCGTCGACCATGACCAGGGCCTCGGTGGCCGTCCGCGCCGAGGTGCGGACCCGGGCCAGCGACATGAAGGTGACGCGGTGCCCGTCGACCACGGCCGACGTGCCCGGCGCCAGCGTCACTTCACCCCGGTGACCGAAGCTGGTGGCCGCGGCCAGGGCCACCGCGATGATCACCACCCCGATGTGCACGACCATGCCGCCGTTGGCCCGGCCGCTGACTCCCCGCCAGGCCGGAGCGCCGTGGCGCCGGGCCGCGCGCCAGGCGATGGCGAGCTGGCGGCCGTTGGCGGCGGCGGCGAACGCGCCGAGACCGAAGGCGAGCAACACCCCGAGGCCGCGCACTCCCCCGGCCACACAGCCCACCACCACCGCCGCGCCCGCCCATGCGGGGATGAAGAGCCGGTGCCCGAGCGTCGACGCGTCCGCCTTTCGCCAGGGCAGGACCGGGCCCGCGGCCATGAGGAGCAGCAAGGCCAGCCCGATGGGCAGCGTCATGGCGTCGAAGTACGGCGCCCCCACCGTCACCTGCTGGCCGGCGAAGGCCTCGTAGAGCAGCGGGAAGACGGTGCCGAGCAGGACCACGAAGGCGAAGGCCACGAAGAGCAGGTTGTTGAGCAGGAACGCGCCCTCGCGGCTCACCGGCGCGTCGATGCCTCCGGAGGAGCGCAGCCGGTCGCCGCGCCAGGCGATGAGCCCAACCCCGGTCGCCAGCACCACTCCGAAGAAGGCGAGCAGCAGCGGGCCGATGTCGGAGTCGCTGAAGGCGTGCACCGACTCGATCACGCCCGATCGCGTGAGGAACGTGCCCAGGATGGTCAGGCTGAAGGTGGCGATGACCAGCGACAGGTTCCACACCCTCAGCAGGCCCCTCCGCTCCTGCACCAGCACCGAGTGCAGATAGGCGGTGGCGCACAGCCACGGGAGGAACGACGCGTTCTCCACCGGGTCCCAGGCCCAGAAGCCACCCCACCCCAGCACCTGGTACGACCACCACGCGCCGAGCACGATGCCCACGGTGAGGAAGGCCCAGGCGAACAGCGTCCAGCGCCGGGTGGCGAGCTGCCAGCCTTCGCCGATGCGCCCGGTGACGAGCGACGCCACCGCAAAGGCGAAGGGCACGGTGAAGCCGACGAACCCCAGATAGAGCAGCGGCGGGTGGAAGGCGACGAGCGGGTTGTCCTGCAACAGCACGTTGGGGCCGAGCCCGTTAGCCGGCACCGGCCCGGCCACCGTGCGGAAGGGGTCGGCCGGACCGGCCATCAAGGCGAAGAAGAATGCCGCCACTGCGTAGGTGACGAGCGTGGCCCACCCCACCAGCGCGTCCTCCGACTGCCGGCGGAAGCGCCACACCATGGCGGTGACGTAACCGGCGAGGATGAGCCCCCACAGCAGGATCGACCCGGCCAGGGCCGACCACATCCCCGTGATCGTGTAGAGCGTGGGCGTGGCCCGGCTGTTGTTGGCGGCCACGTAGGCCAGCGAGAAGTCGTGGGTCACGAGGCCCCGCTCCATGGCCGCGGTGGCGAGGACCGCGCCGGCCAACAGGAGCACGGCGTAGGTGCGCCCGGCCCGCACCAGATGCGGGCGATGACGCACCAGGCCGGTGGCCAACACAGCCACCCCCACCACGGCGGCGACGAGGGCCAGGAGGACGCCGGTGTGCCCGAGGGCCGCGTTCACCGGCAGCGGCCGATCATCGCGACGTGCCGTTCGGGGCGCGCACGCGCGACGGGTGCTGCTCGATGTACTGCGCGCTGTGGTCGATGATGATCTGGTCGGACAGGAACACCGACCCGGAGAAGTGCCCGACGACGACGACGGGCACGTCGGGCTGGAAGAGCTGAGGCGGGCTGCCGGTGTTCTCCACCTGGACCCGGTGATGGGTGCCGGCCGCCACGAAGGTGACCCCGGACGCCGTCCGCACCACCGTGCCCGGGACCACGAGTCCCTCGAGCCGCACGGTGCGGTCACCCAAGCTGGCGTGTTGCGCCACCGCCTGGTCGACGGTGTCGAAGTAGTCGAGCGATCCACCGAGACCCTTGGCCAGCAGGAAGCCGAACGCGCCGGCCAGCACGACGCCGACGCTGAGGTAGCGCAGGCGGTGGCGGGGCCGCCGGGGGACGCCTTCGGAGGTCGAGGGTGGCGCGCCGGCGTCGAGCGCGGTCACGACGGACGCGTCCGGCCGTCGAGCTGCGCCACGACACGCTCGAGCCGGCGCCGGCGCCACCACAACACGGCGCCATAGGCCGTCACCACACTGAGGGCCAGCGCGTAGCCGGCGTCGATGTAGCTCACGACCCCACACCCACCGGTGTTCCCGGCGCGGGGCTCGGGTCCGGGCCCTCGGCCCACCGCTCCGACAGCGCCTCGTCGAGGGCGCGGTCGTCGAGCACCTCGGCCAGGGCCTCGGCCCGGTAGCGCAGCACCAGGAGCCAGGCGAAGGCCAGGCTCATGGCCACGAACCCGAGCAGCAGCGTCCACGCCATGGCCCCGTGGATGGTGGGCGACAGGTCGGGGTTGAGCACGGTGGCGCTCTGGTGCAGCGTCCGCCACCAGCTGACGGAGAAATGCACGATGGGGACGTCGACGCCGGCGATCACCGCGGCCAGGGCGGAGCGCCGGGCCCGAGCCTCAGCGCTCGAGGGGACACGCCGCAATGCGAGGTAGCCGAGCTGCAGCACCAGGAGCAGCGCGGTGGAGGTGAGCCGGGCGTCCCACACCCACCACACACCCCAGGTGGGCCGGCCCCAGATGGCGCCGGTGGCCAGCGTCAGCGCGGTGAACACGACGCCCACCTCCATGGACGCGGCGGCCAGTCGGTCCCACTGCCTGCTGCGCGTGCGCGGCCACAGCCATAACAGGCTCGAGATCACGGCGATGCCGAAGGCGAGGTACAACGCCACCCAGGCGATGGGCGGGTGCAGATAGACCAGACGGACGAGGTCGTGCTGCGTCTTGTCCGGCGGCGTGACCCACAGCCCCAGCCACACCACCAGGGCCAGACCCACCGCGGATGTCACACCCAGGGACCGCACGACCCACGTGGTGCGCCTCGACCACGGCGCCGGGCGTGCGGGCGCGTTCACGACGCCTCCTGTAGGGCGCCGAAGACGACGACGCCGAGGGCCAGGTACACGGCGGCGAAGACGAGGAGGATCCGCACCCACGGGTCCCCCGCCGACGAGGCCATGGTGCCGAGCGCCGCCTGCCAGGCCCGGGTCCCGGCCAGGAGCACGGGCGCGGCCACGGGAAGGAACAGAAGCGGGAGGAGCGTCTCGCGCATGCGCGTGCCCGTGGACAGCGCCCCGTAGAGCGTGCCCGCGGCAGCCAGGCCGGCGGTGCCCGCCAGCGACGCCGCCACCAGCGCCCCGGGCGAACGCACGGAGGACCCGAAGAGGACCAGGGCGCCGGCGCCGACGACGACCTCCAGGACGAGAAGCTCGAGCGCCACCGCGGCCGCTTTGCCCAGGAAGGCACCGGCGGGGTCGATGCCGCTCAGGCGCAGGCCGTCGCGACTCGAGTCGGTGGTCTCCACCGCCGCGCTGCGCTGCACGGCCAGCACTGACGCGAAGAGCACCGCCACCCAGAAGAGCCCGGGCGCGGCCTGCCGGAGCGGGCCCCGGTCGGGGCCGAGGGCTAAGGCGAAGAGCACCAGCACCAGTACGGCGAACGGCGCCACCTGGTTGAGCACCACCCGCGAGCGCGCTTCGATACGCAAGTCCTTGGCCGCCACCAGCAGCGCGTCACGCCACATGCGCGCCTCCGGGGAGCTGGCGCGGCCGCTGCCCGCGCTGTTGTCCGGTGACCCGTCCGCCTGCCATGTCGACGACCCGGTCGGCCAGGGGAAGGACGCGATCGGGCTCGTGGGACGCCACCAGCGCGGTGGCCCCGGACGCTGTCGCCTCTCGCAACGCGTCGTCCAGCAGGTCCCGTGCCTCAGAGTCGAGGGCGGCGTGCGGCTCGTCGAGCAGCCACAGGCGCGGGGCCCGGGCGATGAGGCCGGCGAGGGCCACCCGCCGGCGCTGACCGGCCGACAGACGCGCCGCCGGCGTGCGCCGGACGCGCCCGCCGAGGCCCAGGCGCTCGATCACCGGGTCGACCGCGCCCGGGTCGGCCCCCGCGGCGCGCACGCCGAAGCGCACGTTCTCGGCCACGGTGAGGTCGTCGTAGAGCGCCGGCTCGTGACCGAGCATCCCCACGACACGGCGGACAGCGGTGCGGTGACGCCGGAGGTCGTGGCCGAGCACCATGGCGTCGCCCTGCGAGATGGCGAGCAGCCCGGCGCAGGCCCGCAGCACGCTCGTCTTCCCAGCGCCGTTGGGGCCGAAGAGCACGACTACCTCACCCGGGGCGACCTCAAGGTCGACACCGGCGAGCGCCGGGAAGCGACCGCTCAGCGCTACAGCGCCGCGAAGGAGGACTGCACTGGCCATGGACGGGCGCCAATGCTACGGGCGCCCCGGCCCAGCTGACCAAGCGGGAATCGGCCCCCCGGCCCGGCCACCGGGTCCATCGGACCATGCTGCTCGGTCAGCTCACGGCGAGGCGCCCCAGCCCGAGCGCCCGCAACACGTCGGCCACTGCCGACGACAACCAGTGGAGGTTGTCGGTGAGCAGGAGCAGGCCGAAGGCGACCAGGGCCACCCCGGCCACCAGGTCGACCAGCCACAGCCGCCGGCGGACCCGGGCCAGCACAGTGGTGAGGCGGCCAAAGGCAAGGCCCGTGGCCAGGAAGGGCACGCCCAGGCCCAGTGAGTAGGCCACCAGCAGCACGAGCCCCGACGCCAACGTGGCCCGCTCGGCGGCCAGGCCGAGGACACCGCCCAGCACCGGGCCGATGCACGGCGTCCACCCGAAGGCGAAGGCCATGCCCATGACTGGAGGCGCGAACCGCCCGAGGCGCGAGGGCCGGGGATGGAACCGGCGCTCCGACAGGAACAGGCGCGGCGTGCCCACGCCGGCCAGCCACAGGCCCAGGACGACGACCACGGCCCCGGCGGCGATGTCGAGCGCGCGTTGGTGATGCAGCAGCAGCCGCCCGACACTGGAGGCGGCCGCGCCCAACGCGGTGAAGACCACGGTGAAGCCGGCCACGAACCCGAGGATCCCGAGCAGGAGCGCGGCGGTGTCGCGCGGCGCGTCGTCGCCGAGCTCGGCGGCCGACAGGCCCGACACCATCGACACGTATCCGGGCACGAGCGGGAGGACGCACGGGGACAGGAACGACAACATCCCCGCGCCGAAGGCGACGAGGATCCCGAGCGGATCGGCGCTGATCGTCGTCACCATTGTCGTCGGCACTGCGACCGGAGCCGGCCGGGGCCTGCCTTCAGTGCCCGACCGAGCGAACGAGCTCCAGGTCGGCGTCCACCATCATGGCTACCAGCCGGGGGAAGTCGACCGTCTGCTGCCAACCGAGCTCGGTGCGGGCCCGGCTGGCGTCGCCCACCAGCAGGTCGACCTCGGCCGGGCGCAGGAAGCGCTCGTCCACCACGACGTGCTCGGCCCAGTCCAGGCCCACGTGGCTGAAGGCGATCTCACACAACTCCCGCACCGAGTGCGTTTCGCCGGTGGCCACGACATAGTCGGCCGGCTCGTCGCGCTGGAGCATCAGCCACATGGCCCGGACGTAGTCACCGGCGAAGCCCCAGTCGCGCTGGGAGTCGAGGTTGCCCAGTGGCAGCTTGTCGGCCAGGCCGCTCGAGATGCGGGCCACGGCATGGGTCACCTTGCGGGTCACGAACTCGAGGCCCCGGCGGGGACTCTCGTGGTTGAACAACATCCCGGACGAGGCGTGCAGCCCGTAGCTCTCGCGGTAATTGACGGTGATCCAGTGCCCGTAGACCTTGGCCACACCGTAGGGGCTGCGGGGATAGAACGGCGTGTGCTCGGTCTGAGGGACCTCGAGCACCTTCCCGAACATCTCCGACGACGACGCCTGATAGAAGCGGATCTCGGGGTCCACGGTGCGGATGGCGTCGAGCAGCCGGGTGACGCCGAGCGCAGTGGTCTCGCCGGTGAGCACGGGCTGGCCCCATGACGTCTGCACGAACGACTGGGCGGCCAGGTTGTAGACCTCCTGGGGCCGGTGCTCGCGCAACAGGCCGATGAGCGAGACCTCGTCGAGGAGGTCGCCGGCGGCCAGGGTGAGCTGGTCCTGGATGTGGGCGATGCGCTCGAAGTTGAGCGTGGAGGACCGGCGGACCATGCCCACCACCTCGTAACCCATTTCCAGCAGGTGCTCGGCCAGGTACGAGCCGTCCTGGCCCGTGACCCCGGTGATGAGCGCTCTTTTGGCCATGTCTCCTCGTTCGCCGCTTGTTCCGGCCGGCGCCGCTCAGCGCCCTGTCCAGCGGGGAGGACGCTTCTCCAAGAAGGCGGCGATCCCCTCGGCCGCGTCCTCGGTCTGGGCCGTGAGCGTCAGCAGGGCGTGCAGGTGGACCAGGGCGTCCCCGGCCGGCATGTCCCACACAGCGTAGAACGCGTCGCGCCCGAGCTTCATCACGGCCGGTGACTTCGAGGCCAGCGTGGCGGCCAGGGCGTCGACGGCGGCGTCGAGCTCGTCGTGGTCCACGACGCGGGTCACGAACCCGAGGCGTTCGGCCTCCGTGGCGTCCACCACCCGTCCGGTCAGCATCAGCTCCAACGCCTGCTTGGGCAGCATGGAGCGCATGAGGGGCACCGTGATCATGTACGGCCACAGGCCCACGTTGATCTCCGGGGCGCCGAAGCGGGCCCGGTCCGAAGCCACCACCATGTCGCAGGCCAGGGCCAGGCCGAACCCACCGGCCATGGCCCAACCCTGGACACGGGCGACCGTCGGTTTGCCCAGCTCCCACAGGTCGTGGAACAGGCCGGCCAGCTCGCCGCGCGACTGGTGGGTGCCCAGGAAGCCGGACGCGTCCCCGGCCATGGCGCCGAGATCGGCGCCCGAGCAGAAGGCGCTGTCGCCGGCCCCGGCCAGCACCAGGACATGGACGTCGTCGTCGGCCCGCGCCCGGGCCACCGATACGCGCAGGTCCCGGATCACGGTCCACGACATGGCGTTGCGGCGCTCGGGCCGGTTGATGGTGACCCGGGCCACGCCGTCGGATACCGAGTACAGGACCTCGTCGGCACTCTCGGTCGCCGTAGGGCCGGTCACGGAGGGGCAAGCTACCGCCGGGCCCGAGCCAGGCGCCCGTCCGGCGCCGGTAGCGTCCACCGCGGTGGCTGCGCCGGTGGTTGCGCTCGTGTCGTTCCGGCTCGGTGGGACCGACGGCGTATCGGTGGAAGCGGCCAAATGGGCCGGCGCGCTGGCCGAGCTGGGCTACGAGGTGCGCACCGTGGCCGGGGCCGGCCCGGTGGACACGCTGCTCCCCGGTCTGGCCATCGATGCCCCCGAGGCACCGGCACTGGCCGAGGTGCAGGCGGCGCTGTTCCCAGCCGACCTGGTCGTGGTGGAGAACCTCTGCTCCCTGCCGCTCAACCCGGCCGCCGCCGACACGGTGGCGCGGGCGCTGGCCGGACGCCCGGCGGTGTTGCACCACCACGATCTCCCGTGGCAGCGCGAGCGGTTCGCCGGGTTCCCGCCCCCTCCCGACGACGCGTGCTGGGCGCACGTCACCATCAACGAGTTGAGCCGCCGGCAGCTCGCCCGGGCCGGGATCGCCGCCACGGTGGTGCGCAACACCTTCGACGTCGACGCACCGCCCGGCGACCGCGCCACCACCCGACGGGCGCTGTCGGTCGACGAGGACGAGCGACTCGTCCTCCAGCCCACGCGCGCCATCCCCCGCAAGGACGTCCCCGCCGCCCTGGCGCTGGCGGCCTACCTCGGCGCCACCTACTGGCTGCTCGGGCCGGCCGAGGACGGCTACGGGCCCGAGCTCCAGCGCCTGCTCGATGGGGCACCGGGTCGGGTCCTGCACGGCGCCGGCCCGGGGTGCGCCGGCGCCGCCATCGCCGACGCCTATGCCGCCTGCGACGTGGTCGCCCTGCCGTCGCGCTGGGAGGGATTCGGCAACCCCTCCATCGAATCGGCCGTGCACCGCCGCCCGCTCGCCATCGGGCCCTACCCCGTGGCGGACGAGCTGGCCGCCTTCGGCTTCCGGTGGTTCTCCCCCGCCGATCCCGGGCCCCTGGCCGGCTGGCTGGCGGCGCCCGACGAGGAGCTGCTCGACCACAACCTCGCAGTGGCCCGTCGCCACTTCTCCCGGCGCGACCTGCCGGGCCGGCTGGTCCCCGTGCTCGCCGGCGTGGGAGTCGGCTCGCACTGAGCGACAGCGTCGCCTCCCCGGCACCGGCGCGCCACGTACGCTGGAGCGATGAACGACGGGGGGTCGCCGACCGGGAACGGGCACGGCCGCCGGCTGCGGGCCGACATCCGCCGACGGCAACTGCTCGACGTGGCCCTGCGACTCTTCGCCGTCGGTGGCTACAACCCCACCACCATGGACGACATCGCCGAGGCCGCCGGCGTCACGAAGCCCCTCCTCTACCAGCACTTCGCCTCGAAGCGGGCCCTCTACCTGGAGCTGGTCGAGAGCGTCGCCCAGTCGATGCTCGAGGCCCTGGGCAAGGCGGTGGCTGCCGCCGACGGGCCCCGGCAGCAGGTCGAGGGCGGTTTCGCCGCCTACTTCGACCTGGCCGTCACCCACGCGGACGCCTTCGCCCTGCTCTTCGGCAGCGACGTCCCCGACGACCCCGAGATGTCCCGGGCCGTCCGGCACGTGGAGGACATGCTGGCCGAGGCGGTGGACGTGCTCATCGATGCCGGCTTGGACGAGGACCACCGGCGTCTTCTGGCCTATGCCGTGGTGGGCATGGCCGAGGGCGCCAGCCGGCACTTCATCTCGGTGGCCGAGACCTCGGGCACGTCCCCGGGCCAGGGCGACGCCATCCGCTCGGCCCGTCGCCTGGCCGACCTCGCCTGGGCCGGCCTGCGGTCGGTCCACCGCGACTGACGGCGCCGGGCCCGGCCGAGTCCCCACCCCGCCACCGGCGGCAGGCTTCCCGATCGGAGAGTTGAGCGGTGCGCATCGTGCTGTGCGGAGTCCGGGGATCCACGCCCGCCCCCGGGCCCGAGTTCGTCCGCTACGGGGGCCACACCTCGTGCGTGGCCATCGCGCACGACGGCGAGCCGCCGACCTTGCTCCTCGACGCCGGCACCGGATTGCGCAACGTGGCCCCGCTGCTCGACGGGCGCGCCTTCGTGGGGTCGATCCTCCTCGGCCACCTGCACTGGGACCATACCCACGGGCTGCCGTTCTTCCCGGCCGGTGACCGTCCCGATGCGCGGGTCTCCGTGCACGTGCCCGCGCAGGGCGACGCGCTCGAAGTACTCGGACGGGCCATGGGCCCTCCGCACTTCCCCATCACCCCCGACCAGCTCGTCGGCGCGTGGAGCTTCGAGTCGCTCGAGCCCGGCCGCCACGACATCGAGGGGTTCTCGGTGGTGGCGGCCGAGATACCGCACACCGCGGGCCGGACCTACGGGTACCGGGTCAGCGACGCCACCGGCACCGTCACCTACCTGTCCGACCACTGGCCCACGGCCCTGGGCCCCGGGCCCGACGGCCTGGGCGAGCGGCACGAGGCGGCCATCACCCTCGCCCGCGACGCCGACCTTCTCGTCCACGATGCCCAGTACCTCGACGAGGAGCTGCCGTCCAAGGCCCACTACGGCCATGCCGCGGTGAGCTATGCCGTGGACCTGGGCCGGGCCGCGGGTGTGCAGCGGGTGGTGCTGTTCCACCACGACCCCGTGCGCGACGACGACCAGCTCGACGCCCTGGCGCACGTCCACGCCGGCCGGCGCGCCCCCCAGGTGGTGGTGGCCCGGCAGGGCGACGCCACCGACCTACCCCTGGCGCCGGGCTCCCCGTCGTAGTCTGACCGCCGATGTCATCGTCTGGGGCCGTGCGCGTCGTGCTCGCCGAGGACAATTACCTCGTCCGCGAAGGCGTGGGCCGGCTCATGGCGTCCGAGGACGACATCGAGGTCATCGGGTCGTGTTCCGACTACCACGGGCTCATGACCACGGTGCAGGCCGATCCTCCCGATGTGGTGGTCACCGACATCCGCATGCCCCCCACGGGCACCGACGAGGGCATCCGGGCCGCGGCCGAGCTCCGCGAGCGGTTCCCCGACATGGGCGTGGTCGTCCTCAGCCAGTACGCCGAGCCTGCGTACGCCCTCGCCCTTCTCGAAGGCGGCTCGCAGGGCCGCGCCTATCTCCTGAAAGAACGCGTCTCCGACATCGACCAGCTCGCCGCGGCCGTGCGCGAAGTGGCCCGGGGGGGATCGGTCATCGACCCGCTGGTGGTGGACGCGCTGGTGGAGGCCCGGGCCAAGGCGGCCGGCTCGCCGCTCGCCCACCTCACTCCCCGCGAAACCGAGATCCTGAGCGAGATGGCCCAGGGCAAGAACAACGCCGCGGTGGCGGCTGCGCTGGTGCTGTCCGAACGGGCGGTGGAGAAGCACATCAATTCCATCTTCGCCAAACTGGCCCTGTCCCAGGAGCCCGACGTCCACCGCCGGGTCAAGGCAGTGCTGCTCTTTCTGTCCTCGCACGGCTAGGGCGGCCGCCGGGAACGAGCGGTCGCCGGGGGTGCTGGCACCTCCGGGCCTTTGGGTGCTGCCTGCCTGTGCCCGCGCCCGAGGCCGGTGAGAGGATGGAGCGTGACCGAGCGCGCGTCCGTCCTCATCGTGGACGACCAGGTCCCGTTCCGCCTCGCCGCGCGCGCCGTGGTCGGCGCCACCGCGGGATTCGAGGTCGTGGGCGAGGCGTCTTCGGGCGAGGAGGCGATCGACCGTATCGACGCCCTGGCCCCCAACGTGGTGCTGATGGACATCAACTTGGACGGCATGAGCGGCATCGAGGCCACCCGCCGCATCACCGCCACTCATCCCGACGTGCGGGTCGTGTTGCTGTCGACGTACAACGAGGAGGACCTGCCCGCCGACGCCCGGTCGTGCGGCGCGGTGGCCTACGTGCACAAGGAGGACTTCGGGCCCGACTCGCTCCTCACCGCGTGGCCCCCGGCCGGCACCTCGGCCCCCGGGACGATCAGTCGCTGAGCGGGATCCTCCCACTCACCGTGGTACCCGCGCCCACGGCTGAACGGACCTCCACCGCGCCGCCGATTGCGCCCACCCGGTCGCTCATGTTCACGAAACCGGCGCCGCGGGCCTGGTTGCCCGACGAGTCGAAGCCGACACCGGTGTCGGCCACTTCGAAATGCAGGGAGCCCGCTTCCTCCCACACCCGCACGCGGGCCGATGCGGCTTCACCGGCGTGCTTGCCCGCGTTCTGGAGCGCTTCCATGCAGCAGAAGTAGACGGCCGCCTCGACCTCGGGCGAGTGCCGGGCCACTTGGTCGGCTTCGACATCGGTGGGCAGAGCCGAGCGCCCGGCCGCCGAGCGCAACGCTTCCTCGATGCCGCGGTCCACCAGCAGCGGCGGGTAGATGCCGTGGGCCAGGGCGCGCAGCTCCTGCACCGCGCCCTGCATGCCCTCACCCAGTTGGTCGAGGATGCCGGCCGCCCCGGCGGGGTCGCTGTCGAGCATGCGGCGGGCCAAGCGCACGTTCACGGCCAGGGCGACCAGGTGCTGTTGGGCACCGTCGTGCAGGTTGCGCTCGA
>DATGGF010000486.1:0-3607 GCA_035308625.1 Acidimicrobiales bacterium
CCTGTCGCCGAGGCACCCGAGGTCGTCGAGAACGCTCCGCCCGCCGTCGCCTCAACGCCAGTTGAAGCAGCGGCGCCTGAGGTCGTCGGGGCCGCGCATCCACCGATGGCCGAGCCGCCCACTGCCCCGGTGCCGGCCTACGAGCAGCCCGCCAATGGCGACAACCCGCACATCCTCTACGCCCCGGTGCCGGTGGCCACGGCCACGCAGGCGAAGCCGAGGACCGGCCGTCTGGCAGCGCTGGCCGCTCGCCTGGTGGGCCTCGACGACCGCTGACCCTTCAGGGGGCCAAGTAGAATCGACGCCGCTATGCGGCTTCGGCGCGCCAGGGTCCAGAACTACCGCAGCATCAAGGACAGCGGCTGGTTCGAGATCGATGACGCCAAGACGATCCTGGTCGGCCCGAACGAAGGCGGGAAGACCGCCGTGCTCCGGGCCCTGGAGCAGCTGAACCCCGGTCACCTCGTCCGCCCCCTCGACCCGCTGCGGGACTTCCCCCGCTCCGAGTACCACCGGATCCAGACGGGGGCGGTGCGCCCCGACGAGGTGGTGGTGGCCGAGGCCGAATACGAGCTGGACGAGGACGAACGGGCGATGGTGGCCGCCGTGTCGCCGCTGTTCAGCGAGAGCCGCTACTACCGGGCCGTCCATCTCGACAACTCGATCACTGAGCAGATCCTCCACGCCCCCACCCCTCCCACCGTCGGGGCGCTCAAGGACTCGTTGCGGCGGATGGCCGTGCACGCGGACCCGCGCTTCCCCCCTCAGCCGGGCACGGGCGGGCTCGAGGGGCCGGCCATGGGCCCGTCCGATCAACTCGACCGGCTGCTCGACTCCCTGCCCGACGCCCACGAGCTGACCGACTACGACGCGCAACGGCTTGGGAATTGGCTCGACGTCGTGGTGGCTCCCTACGTGGCCGTCGACAACGAGACGGAGATGAGCCGGCTCGCCGCCCTGCGCGAGGCCATCGGGTCGGTGCAGGCACATGCCCGGGTCCTCGACGAATTCCACCGGCGCATCCCGGTGATGGTCTACGTGTCGACCTACCCCTCGGTGACCCCCATGCTCCACCTGGGGCACCTGGCCGACGCGGTGGACGCCGGCGCCATCGACGAGGCGGACGACTACAACTTCGGCAACTTCTGCCTGCTCAGCCTGTTGCGCTTCTCGGCCCGCCAGCTGTCGGACCTGGGCAAGGCCCAGGAGCCGGCCTTCGGCGACACCGAGGGGTTCGAGCGCTACCGGGCCCAGCTCGACGAGCGCGACGCGGCGCTGGCCGCGGCCTCGCTCTACCTGACCAACCACATCCGGGCGGTGTGGCAGCCCTCCGACGAAGCCGCCGAGGTGGGCCGCCGCTCGAAGCGGACCGATTACGCCATCCGCATCACCGCCGACCAGCAGTACCTGAAGGTGGTGGTGGAGGATTCGCTCGGCGTCCAGATCGAGCTCGACCAGCGCTCGCAGGGATTCAAGTGGCTCGTCTCGTTCTTCGTCGTGTTCTTCGCCCAGGCCTCCGACCGGACGCGCCAGGCGGTGCTGTTGCTCGACGAGCCGGGACTGAGCCTCCACGGGTTGAAGCAACGCGAATTCCGCCACACGCTCTCGGCCCTGGGCGCCTCCAACCAGCTGCTCTTCACCACACACTCGCCCTTCCTCATCGGCACCGACGAGCTTGCCCTGGTCCGGGTGGTGGAACTGGCCGACCGGGCTGTGGGAACGAAGATCCGTTCCGATCTGGCCGCCGAGGATCCCTCGTCGGTGCTGCCGCTACGCGAGGCGCTGGCCTACGACCTCACTTCGTCGCTCTTCTCGGCGGCCAAGACCCTCATCCTCGAAGACCTCACCGACTATTGGTACCTGTCGGCCACGGCCGCCATGCTCGAGGACGCCGGTATGGCCACCCTGGACAAGGACATCGAGCTGATCCCCGTGAGCAGCGTGGCCAAGATCGTCTACTTCTCGACCTTCCTGGAGGCCGACGATCTGAAGGTGGCCGCCCTGCTCGACTCGGACGCGGCGGGTGAGCACGCCGAGCTGCAGCAGCGTCTCGTCGAGTCGCTCGGGAGCCGGCGGGTGCTGCGGACGAAGGACTCCTACGAGGGCCCGGTCTCGGGTCCGCGCATCGAAGAGCTGCTGCGCGAGACCCTGGTGTCGATCGGCCAGCAACTGGGCTGGGAGGTCGGCGAGGAGTCGGCCCGTGACTGGGGCGCCCGGCCCATCAGCGAGGTCTTCGCCAAGGTGGCCGGGGTCGAGTACACGCCCTATCGCCTGGCCAAGGAATATGTGCGGTGGTCACGCGACCACCGGGCCGCCGATCTCACGGCCACCGAGCGCATCCAATGGATGGGCTTCATCGAGAGGATCAACCAGGCCTTCGCCTGACCGGGGCGGGGCTCGGCATCTGGGGGGGAACGCGGCATCATGTGGAGCGAAGGCTTCCAGCTCGAGGAGCGGGCGGCTCGGCGTGCCACCACCATGGACTCGGTGGTGGCGTGGGTCGCCAGTGTGTCCGCTGCCGGGGCCGTGATCGCCGAGGTGGTGTTCAGCCTCCTCGTCACGAGCGAGCAGCTCTCCTCGCGGACGGGCTCGGCCGGCATCGGGCTCGTTGGGATCGCCCTGGGATTCGCCGGCCCGTACGCCAGCCTCCTGGCCTGGCGAGCCGCCACCAGCGCGGGCAAGCCGATGCTCGCCCGCGTCACCAGCACCGCGTGGGTCGCATTCGGCATCGCCGCCATTGCGCTGGCCTGGCTGCTGCTCCTGCACAGCTTCAACCGCCCCGTCCCGCTCGTTCCCCTCGGTCACTGACCCCGTATTCCGGCCGTTTTCCGGCCGAAATACTCGGTTCCGACGCGGACGTCAGCGGGTGAACCGGCAGCGGAGCGTGTGGAAATGAGAATTTCGGCGCATTTCCCGCGATTTCGGGCCGGAAATGCTCGACTCGCCTCAGTCCGTGCACCAGAATGCCGCCCATGAACAAACGTGAACTGGCAAAGTCGGTGGCGGTCCAGGCAGATGTGGACTTCGCCACTGTTTCCAAGGTCCTCGAGGGCTTCACCGACGTCGTCACGGCGGTGGTGGCCAAGGGTGAGCCGGTGGCCATCACCGGATTCGCCAAGTTCGTCAAGGTCGACCGGCCCGCCCGCATGGGGCGCAACCCGGCCACGGGCGAGCAGATCCGGATCAAGGCCTCCAAGAAGGCCCGGATCACGCCGGTCAAGGCGTTCAAGGAGGCGGTGCTCAACCCGTCGACGGCGCCCAAGCTGAACCGCGGCGTGTTCCCGCTCATGGACGAGCTCGTACGGGCCGCCGGCAAGTCGGCCGCCCCGGCCAAGGCCGCCGCCAAGAAGGCCCCGGCCAAGCGAGCCCCCGCCCGCAAGGCCGCGGCCAAGCGCGCTCCGGCCCGCAAGACGGCTGCTCGCAAGGCTCCTGCCCGCAAGGCTCCGGCCCGCAAGGCTCCCGCCCGCAAGGCCCCGGCCCGCAAGGCCCCGGCGCGCAAGACGGCTGCCCGCAAGGCTCCTGCTCGCGGTCGTCGTCGCTGACGCTTCGTCGTCCCCTACTGGTCCGACAGGGCCCGTGTCCGTCACCGACGGGCACGGGCCCTCTG
>DATGGF010000487.1:0-3208 GCA_035308625.1 Acidimicrobiales bacterium
GGCGCCAGCAGCGGCTACCTCGTCCGGGACTGGGGCAGCGCCACCTCGATCTGGATGGACGCCGGCCCGGGGACCTTCGCCAACCTCCAGCAGTTCACCGACCCCGCCGCACTGAGCGCGGTGGTGCTGTCCCACCAGCACGACGACCACTGGAGCGACGTGGTCGGGTTGCTCACGGCGTTGCGCTGGACGATGTCGTTCGAGCGCGACCCCATCACGGTGCTCGCCGCCCCCGGCATCCGCGAGCACGTGTCGCAGGACTACGACGGCTACTTCGACTGGCGCGAGATCGGTGACGGCGACGGGGCCGAGGTGGGACCCCTGCGGCTGCAGTTCTCGCGCACCGACCATCCGCCGGTGACGCTCGGCGTGCGGGTCGAAGGGGCGAGTGGCGTGCTCGGCTACTCTGCCGACTCCGGCCCGGGGTGGGGCCTCGTGTCGCTCGGCACCGATCTCGACCTGGCCCTGTGCGAAGCCACCTACACCGAGGAGCACGAGGTGCCCGACGCCATCCATCTGAGCGGAACGCAGGCCGGGCGATCGGCCAAGGAAGCCGGGGCGCGCCGCCTGGTCATCACCCACCGGTGGGCCAAGTTGCCCGCAGTCGGAGTGGAGGAGGAGGCGCGCCTCGCCTTCGGCGGCCCCGTCGGGGTGGCCGAGATCGGCCGGGGGTTCTCGCTGTGAGCGAGAGCGCGGCGGTGGACCCGCGCATCCTGCGGGCCGACGGCCGCAACCTGGCCGACCTGCGCCCGGTCGGTTTCGCCCGTGACTTCACCGAGTTCGCCAACGGCTCGGTGCTCATCTCCATGGGCAAGACCAAGGTGCTGTGCACCGCGTCGGTCGAGGACCGGGTGCCTCCGTGGATGCGGGGCAGCGGCAAGGGATGGGTCACGGCCGAGTACTCGCTCCTGCCCGGCTCCTCGCCCGAGCGCGTCGGGCGCGAGGCGGCCAAGGGCAAGCAGTCGGGACGCACCCAGGAGATCCAGCGCCTCATCGGCCGGTCCATGCGGGCGGTCACCGACCTGGTGGCCATGGGCGAGCTCCAGATCACGGTGGACTGCGACGTGCTCCAGGCCGACGGCGGGACCCGCACGGCTTCGATCTGTGGCGCCTACGTGGCCCTGCACGACTGCTTCACCCGGCTCATGCAGAAGGGCCTGCTGTCGTCGCACCCGCTCACCGACGCCTGCGCGGCGGTGTCGGTCGGGGTGGTCGACGCGGTGTGCCTGCTCGACCTCGACTACTCGGAGGATTCGCGGGCCGAGGTCGACATGAACGTGGTCATGACGGGCTCGGGCCGCTTCGTCGAGGTGCAGGGCACGGCCGAGGGCGTGGCCTTCTCCCGTTCGGAGCTCGACGAGCTGCTGGGCCTGGCCGAGAAGGGCATCGGTCAGCTGTTGGCCGAGCAGCAGGCCGTGCTGGCCACACCACCCACCCCGAGGTGAGCGACCCGCCCGAGCGCTCGGGCAACGGCGCCGGCCCGGCCCGGCTGCGCCTGGTGCTGGCCACGGCCAACCGGGACAAGGCCCGCGAGGTGGCCGACGTGCTGCGGGCCGAGCTGGGCGACGCATTGGAGCTGGTGGCCCGCCCCGACGACGTGGCCGACGTCGACGAGGCGGGCGACACCCTGGAGGACAACGCCCGCCTCAAGGCCCTGGCCCTGCTGGAGGCGACCGGCACCGCGGCGGTGGCCGACGACACCGGGCTGGAGGTCGACGCGCTCGGGGGCGCGCCGGGCGTGTACTCGTCGCGTTACTCAGGGGAAGGCGCCACTTACGCCCAGAACGTGGCCAAGCTGCTCGACGAGCTGCGCGCCGTGGGCGCGGAGGCACCCGGGCAGCGCCGGGCCCGGTTCCGCACCGTGGCCCTGGCCGTCTTCCCCGGGGGCCGGGAGGTGGTGGCCCACGGCGTGGTGGAGGGGACGATCGCCGCCGCGCCCCAGGGCACCGGCGGGTTCGGCTACGACCCCGTGTTCGTGCCCGACGGCGGCGACGGCCGTACCTTCGCCGAGATGGAGCCGGCCGAGAAACACCGGGTCTCCCATCGCGGCCGGGCCCTCCGGGCCCTGGCCGTGGGCCTGCGCGCCGGCTGATCGGCCTCGGCCGAAGGGTTCCCGGCCAAAGTGCCCGGCGCCGAGGGCGCCCGATAGGGTTGCGCCCCGACGCTCTGAGCCGGACGACCCGATCCGAGATGACACGGAGGACGACGTGGCGGATGACGACCTGAAGAAGATCATCGGCAAGCCGATGAGCAAGTCCAAGGTGGCGGTCGAACGCGGCCCGGTGACCAACTTCGCCACTGCGGTGTGCAACGAGAGCCCCGTCTACCGCGACCCGGCGGCGGCCAAGGAGGCCGGGCTCGCGGCCATCCCGGCGCCCCCGACCTTCTCCTTCGTCATGAACAACTGGGGCCAGTTCCCCGAGATCCAGCCCGGCGACGTCCCCGGCGGCAACCCCATGGGCGAGGTGCTGGGGCCGCTCATGGCCAAGGGCGGGCTCATCCTTCACGGCGAGCAGGAGTTCTTCTACCACCGGCCCGTCTACGTGGGCGACGTGCTCTCAGGTGAGGGCACCGTGGTGGACGCCTACACCAAGGAGTCCAAGGGCAAGACGATGACTTTCATCGTCACCGAGACGGTGTGGAAGGACGACAAGACGGGCGAGCCGGTGGTGACGTCGCGTTTCAACGTCATCCACCGGTCCTGAGCCCGCCACCCCCACTGGCTTCGAGACCGGCACCGGCGTAGCGCAGCCCCATGAAGACGTCTCTGGCCAGTGCGGGCGTGTGGGCCGCGGTGCTGCGCATCGGGCTCGGGCTGTGGTGGCTGGAGAGCTTCCGTCACAAGAACCTGACCGCTTGGATCAAGCGCCAGGCCGGCATCAACTGGGCCGCCGACATCGCGGGCAAGCACCGGTGGGCCGTGGTGGGGCGGGGGTTCGACGCCGTGGTGAAGCCCCATCCCAAGGCCATGACCTGGGTGGTGCTCATGTCCGAGCTGTCGCTGGGGCTCGGGCTCACCTTGGGGTTCCTCACCCCGGTGGCCGCCTTCGCCAGCATCGCCCTCAACCTCGTCTACTTCACCCTGATGATCCACGACTGGGCCGAGCAGGGGCAGAACCTGATGATGGTCCTGGCCGCGGTGGTGGTGCTGGGTTTGCACGGCTGGCAGTGCTGGTCGCTCGACCATCTCATCGGGATCTTCTGAGTG
>DATGGF010000488.1:0-2616 GCA_035308625.1 Acidimicrobiales bacterium
CGGTGTGGGGTCGATGTCGGCGCCGGCGCTCTCGTTGTAGAGCGACACGTTGCCCCCGATGACGGGGATGGCCAGCGCCCGGCACGCCTCGCTCATGCCGTCGACCGCTTCCGACAGCTGCCACATCACCTCGGGGTGCTCGGGGTTGCCGAAGTTGAGGCAGTTGACGAGCGCAACCGGGCGCGCCCCGGCGCAGGCCACGTTCAGGGCCGACTCGGCGACGGTGGCGGCGCTACCACGGCGAGGGTCGACCGCGCACCAGCGCGGGTTCGAGTCGGTGGAGATGGCGAGACCCCGGCGGCTGGGCGGCAGCCCCGGCGCGCCCAGGCGCAGCACGGCCGCATCGCCACCCGGGCCGACCACGGTGTTCAGGAACAGCATGTGGTCGTACTGCTGCCACACCCACGAGGCGTCGGCCACCATGGCCAGCACGTCCGCGCCGGCGTCGGCAGACCGCGCCAACCGGGCGGGGTCGTCGGCCCGGCGCGCCTCGAGGTCGGGAGGAGGGGAAAGCGGCCGGGCGTAGAGCGGTGCGTCGTCGGAGAGCGAGGCGGCCGGCACGTCGGCCAGAACGGTGGCGGTCGCGCCGGTGCCGTCCATGATGCGCAGCCGCCCCGTGCCCCCCGGCGCCGGCGCCTGCACCGTCCCCACCACGGTGGCGCGCACCTCCCAGCGACGGCAGACCTCCTCCACCTCGGCCAGGTCGGCCGGCGTGACGATGGCCAGCATGCGCTCCTGGCTCTCGCTCGTCATCACCTCGAACGGTTCCATGGCCGGCTCGCGCCGGGGCACCACCGACACGTCGACGTCCATTCCCATGCCCGCCCGCCCGGCCGTCTCGGAGGTGGCGCAGGCGAGTCCCGCGCCCCCGAGATCCTGGATGCCCACGACGACATGGCGGTCGAGCAACTCCAGGCATGCCTCGATGAGACGCTTTTCCTCGAAGGGGTCGCCCACCTGCACGCTCGGCCGCTTGGAGGCGTCGGCTTCGTGCTCGTCGAAGCCGGCCGAGGCGAGCACGCTCACCCCACCGATGCCATCGCGGCCGGTGGTCGATCCCAGGAGCACCGCCAGGTTGCCGGCCCCGCTGGCGCGCCCGAGCACGAGGCGGTCCTTGGGCATGACGCCGAGACAGAGGACGTTCACCAGCGGGTTGCGCGCATAGGACGGCGCTAAGGTGAGCTCGCCGCCCACGGTGGGCACGCCCACCGAGTTGCCGTAGCCGGAGATGCCGGCCACCACGCCTTCGACCAGCCAGCGGTTGCGGGGATCGTCGAGGGGGCCGAAGAAGAGCGGATCCATCAACGCGATGGGCCGCGCCCCCATGGTGAAGATGTCGCGCAGGATGCCGCCCACGCCGGTGGCCGCGCCCTGGTAGGGCTCCACCGCCGAGGGGTGGTTGTGGCTCTCGATGCGCAAGGCCACGGCGATGCCGTCGCCCACGTCGACGACGCCGGCGTTCTCGCCTGGGCCCACCAACACCTCGGGACCCTCGGTGGGAAGCCGGCGCAGGTGCAGGCGGGACGACTTGTACGAGCAGTGCTCGCTCCACATCACCGCGTACATGGCCAACTCGAGATGGTTGGGGGCACGGCCCAGGATCTCGGCGATGCGGGCGGCCTCGTCGTCGGTCAGGCCCAGGGCGCGGTGCAGCGACGGGTCGTCGGCAGGGGGATCGGCCACCGGCGTCACGGTACCGCCCCCGCCGTCACCCGGCGGGACCGGCCGGCGCGTCCAGCAGCGCCCGGCGACGCCGCCACGACCAGCGCAGCAGTCCCAGGCTGAGCACCAAGGTGGCCACGTTGATGACGAGCTCGGTGGCCCCGCCCGACCCCTTGGACCAGATCCCGTGCTCGAGGTCGTAGAGCACGTCCATGCAGAAGAGATAGAGACCGGCTCCTCCTCCGGCGAGCAGCCAGCCGAGGGCAGCCGAACTGTGGCGCCGCAGGGTCCAGGCCGCTCCGAGCAACGACAGGACGATCCATCCGTCGGCCAAGGGGAAGGCGTTCTCGAACTCGTAGTAGGCCGGACGCGTCTCGCTCGCCACCAGGCTCCGATGCGAGTACCACAGAGCCCAGTAGGCCACCGTCACCGCGGCCACCCCGACCAACAACACCGGCAGGCGCCGCCGGGCGGTGTCGGACACCGCCGGGACCGGCATCACCATGGCCAGACACTATGTCGAGGGCCCTGTGGTTCTCCTGGTCGGCCGCGGCCGCCGGCGGAGGCCGCTTCGACGACAAGTCGGTGACCTCCATGGAGGTTCCTGCCGCCGACTTTCCCCGCGGATACACGGTTGGTGTCCGTGGCGCGACCGTGACCTCGGCTCCCTGCTCCCGGCTGCTCACCGTGCGCCTCCGGCCCGGCAGCCGCCGCGCGTCACTCCTGGTGGCGCCGGGTGGGGCCTGTCCCGAACCGTCCTGACACCGGACGTTGACAGGGGCAACGAAACGGGCCCGGCGGCTGGCGAAATCACGGCCTCCCGCCGGCTGGATAAAGGGGAAATCGGGGGGCCTGATTTACGTTGCATGGCCGGGGAGAGCAGGGCCATACTGCTGGCCCATGCCCCAGGCCGCCTCGCGCCACCGTCCGCCCATGTCGGACGCGCACAAAGAA
>DATGGF010000489.1:0-6316 GCA_035308625.1 Acidimicrobiales bacterium
ACCCCTCCACCCACGGCCACCACCACGTCGGCCCGGCTCATGCCGGCTCGGGAGAAACCCCGGCACAGCTCTTCGACGCAGCCGAGGGACTTGGCCGCTTCACCGTCGGGCACGTACAGCGTCGTCGCCTCGATCCCGAGCTCGGGCACGACATCGATACCGCGTTGAGTGACCACCGCCGCGGTGCGAGCATCCCCGGGCACGAGGTCGGCGACGGCCAACAGCGCGCCGGCGCCCACGAGCACGTCGTAGGAGCGCGCGCCCAGCGGTACCGGGACACGGATCACCGTCGCCGCCCCGCCCCGAGCCTCATCGGCACAGCTCCACTACGCGCTCGGCCACTTCGCCGGGCGAGAGGTCGTCCACGTCCAACACCGTTCCCGCCACTTCCCGGTACAGCGGCGCCCGTCGCCCGTCGAGTTCGGCCAACCGGCCGGCCACGCCGACCGGTTCGCCCTTCTCGTCGCGGCCAGCGAGCAGCGGGCGGGTCGCTCCGTCACCCACCCGGGCCACCAGCGTCTCGGGCCGGGCCCGGAGCCACACCACCGTGGCGCCCCGGAGCCGGCGGCGGTTCGCCTCCGACAAGACGGCACCGCCGCCTACCGACACGACGGTGTCGACCGAAGAGGCGAGCACCCGGGCCAAGGCGCCCTCCTCCAGCTCCCGGAAGGCGGCTTCGCCGCGGCCGGCGAACAGCTCGGCCACCGACACCCCCTCGGCCAGCTCGATCTCCTCGTCCACGTCGACGAAGTCGCGCCCGAGGGACCGGGCCACCATGCGTCCGACCGTGGACTTCCCCGAGCCCATCATGCCCACCAGCACCAAGTGGTCAGCCACCGACGGGGGGCACGGCTGACGGCGACTCCCCCAGCGCGTCCATGTACGCCCGGTGATTCCTCGTCATCTCGGCCAGCGAGTCCCCGCCGAATTTGCGCAGAGCCTCGTCGGCCAGCACGAGCGCCGTCATCGTCTCGGCCACCACGCCCATGGCCGGGACCGCGGTGACATCGGTGCGTTCCTTGAACGACACCGCCTCCTCCTTGGTCACCACGTCGACCGTGCCCAGCACCGGGCGGTTCAAGGTGGCCAAGGGCTTCATGCCGACCCGGGCCACCACCAGGTCGCCCGTCGACATGCCCCCTTCGATGCCTCCGGCGCGCGAGGTCTCGCGGTGGTACGCCTGCGACTGCTCGTCCCACGAGATGGCGTCGTGGGCCTCCGAGCCCCGGCGGCCCGACACGCTGGCGCCCTCGCCGATCTCGACGTGCTTCACCGCTTGGATGCTCATCAGGGCCTGGGCCAGCCGGGCATCGAGACGACGGTCCCAGTGCACATGGCTGCCGAGCCCGACGGGAACGCCGTAGGCGAGCACTTCGGCCACGCCGCCCAGCGAGTCACCCTCCTTGGCCGCGGCCTTGACCGCCGCCACCATGCGGGCCTCGGCCTCGGGGTCGAAGCAGCGCACGGCCGACTCGTCCACCGCGTCGAGATCACCGGCTCCGGGGCGCCGTTGCGGGTCCGCTTCCTCGCCGCCGAGGGCCACCACGTGGCTCAGCACCGACACCCCGAGGTGCGACAGCAGGGCCTTGGCCAGGGCACCAGCCGCCACCCGCGCCGCCGTCTCGCGAGCCGACGCGCGCTCGAGCACGTCGCGCGCGTCGGCGAAGCCGTACTTCTGCATGCCGGCCAGATCGGCATGGCCGGGCCGCGGCTTGGTCAGCACCTTCTCGGGCGCGCCCGGGTGCGGCGACATCTCCTGCTCCCACTTGGGCCACTCGGTGTTGCCGATCTCCACCGCCACCGGCGACCCCAGCGTCCGTCCATGGCGGATCCCGGCCAGCAGCTGCAGCTCGTCGGCCTCGAAGCGCATGCGGGGCCCCCGCCCGAAACCCAGGCGGCGACGGGCCAATTCTGCGGAGATCTCCTCGATGGTGACGGGCAGGCCGGCAGGGAGCCCCTCGACCACCACCACCAGGGCTTTGCCATGCGATTCGCCGGCGGTGAGGAAGCGGAGCATCGGGCAAATCTACCGCCGCCCACCCGGGCCCCCGGGGCTCGAGGGCGCCGGGTCAGCCGCTCGTGTGGCCGCGGCTGGGTCAGCCGCTCGTGTGATGGAACAGCGCGTGAGCCACCGGGTTGCCCCACAGCACGGCCACCACGGCACCGGCAGCCATGAAGGGGCCGAAGGGGATGCGCGTCTTGCGCCCACCACCGCTCGCCACCATCACGCCGATGCCGATCACCGCGCCGAGGAGGAAGGCGGCGAAGAACGCCACGAAGGCGTGGCCCAGCCCGAGCCAGCCCGTGGCCAACCCGATCACCCCGGCCAGGCGCACGTCCCCGAAACCCATGCCGCGGGGCACGGCGAGATGGACGGCGAAGAACCCCACGAAGGCCGCGGCACCGGCGATGGCCGCCCGGGCGAGGCTGCCCCAGCGGTCGTCGACGGCCGACGCCACCACGAACAGCGGCGCCACCACGGCCAGCGTGGGATACACCAGCCGGTTGGGGATGATGAAGCGCTCCAGGTCGATGGCGCTGATGGCCACGAGCGACAGGGCGAGCACGGCGTAGGCGGCCAGCACCACGTCGTCACCGATGCGAGCCGCCAGCCCGCCCAGCACCGCGGCCGACACCAGGGCCAGCACCACCGGGCGCAGCCCATGGGGGCGGCGCTCCCCACAGCCGGGGCAGCGCCGCCGCAGCCCCAGGCCGGCCAGAGGGATCCGGGCCCCGTGGTCGCGGGCGCGGCCACAGCCGGCACAGCTCCACCAGGGGGGCGCCAGCGACTCCTTGGCCCCGACCCGTTCGACCAGGACCTCGAGACCGTCACCGAGGACGAGCCCACCCGCCGCGCTGACGGCGGTGAGGAGGCCGTCCATCGACCCGACGCTACCGGCCCCCCGCTCGGGCGTAGCGGACGCTCGAAAGGCGCCGCCGGGCCCTGGTTACTTCTTGGCCGACTCGAAGTACGGGTTGGTCCCGCTGGCGTGGTCGGTCACGTCGACGATCGACACCAGCTCGGGGACCTCCTCGCGCAACGCCACTTCGATGCCCTGGGACAGCGTGAGCCGGGCCAGGCCGCATCCCTGGCAACCCCCACTGAGGCGGAGGTAGGCGGTGCCCTCCTCCACGGCCACGAGGTCGGCTCGGCCGCCGTGGGCGGCGATGGACGGGTTCACCTGGACATCGAGGACGGCGATGATGCGCTGGGCCAGTTCACTGGAGAGGTCGCCGGTCACCGGGGCGTCGGTCCGCGGCGGGGAGTTCGGGTTCAAGATCACCAACCCGCCCTCGCCCTCGTCCGACCACTCGAGACGGGCGCCCTGCATCCGGGCCACGCTGGCTTCGGGGACCACCACGACCAGGTCGCCGGCGTCCTCCACGGCGTCCCCGGGGGCGGCATCGCCCGTGGACTGGAAGTAGATGTCGTAGGTGAAGGCGCCGTCACGCGCGCCCGTCACCTCCACCCACAGCGCCAACCGCTCGGCGTCGCCCTCCTCGGCCCGGGCCTCCAGGACCACCTGGCGGGCCTGGGGCGTGACCGTGAGGACAGCAGTGGCGGCGTCGCCTGGGATCGCAGCTGCGTCCGGTTCCATGCACGACCTCCCCGCCGCCCATCATAGGGGGGTGGCGAGGTTACTCCTGCTCGTTCCCACCTCGACCTACCGGGTGGCCGACTTCCTGGAAGCAGCCCGTGTGCTCGGCGTCGACGTGGTGGTGGGCACCGAGCAGTCTCACGTCATGGCCGACGGGACCGGCGCCTTCGAGGTGCCGCTGGGCGACCCCGAGCGCGCCGCGGCGGCCATCGTGGCCCACGACTCGACCTCGCCCATCGACGCGGTGGTGGCAGTCGACGACCAGGGCACCGTGGCGGCCGCTGTGGCCGCGACACGCCTCGGGCTTCGGCACAACCCGCCCGAAGCGGCCCGCGCCACGCGCGACAAGCTCCTCATGCGCCGCCTGCTCGACGAATCCGAGGTCCCTCAGCCCGCGTTCGCCGTGTCGCCCGCCTCCGACGGGCCCGACGACCTGGTGCAGCGGGCTCGGGCCCTGGGCTTCCCGTGCGTGGTCAAGCCGGCCACGTTGTCGGGAAGCCAGGGCGTGCTGCGGGCCGACGACGAAGCCGGCGTGGTGGCGGCCGCCACCCGTGTGCGCCGCATCGCCACCGCCGTCGGTGTCGACCCGGACGCGCCGTTGCTGCTCGAGCGCTTCGTACCCGGCCCCGAAGTAGCCGTCGAGGGTTTGCTGCGAGCCGGGGAGCTCGAGGTGCTGGCCGTATTCGACAAGCCGGACCCACTCGACGGCCCCGCCTTCGAGGAGACCATCTACGTCACGCCGTCGCGCCTGCCGGCCGAGGACCACGCTGCGGCCACCGCCGCGGTATCGGCGGCAGCACGCGCCATGGGGCTCGTCGAGGGCCCGGTGCACGCGGAGGTGCGGGTGGAGGGGGGCCGGGCCGCCGTGATCGAGGTGGCGGCCCGGACCATCGGCGGGTTGTGCGCCCGCACCTTGTCGTTCGGAACGGGGCACACGCTCGAGGAGCTGGTGATCGCCCACGCCGTCGGGCTCCCGCTGGAGCCGATGGCACGCCGGCGCGAGGCCGCCGGCGTGCTGATGATCCCCGTGCCACGGGCCGGCACCCTGCGCGCGGTGTCCGGCCGCGACGATGTCCTGGCCCTGCCCGGGGTGACCGGCCTGGAGATCACCACCGCGGTGGGCAAGGTGGTGGCGCCGCCCCCGGAAGGCAACCGCTATCTCGGGTTCGTCTTCGCCCGCGGGTTACGGCCGGCCGACGTGGAGTCCGCGCTGCGCGCCGCCCGGGCGCGACTGGTGGTCGACGTGGAGCCGATGGACGACCCCGTCGACGCCGCCGCGTGCAGCTGACGGAGAAGTCGGTGACAGCCCGATGAGTCGTCGACCGCTACGGTAGACCCGGTGCGCGCGCTGTTGCTCTCCACCTATGAGCTCGGGCACCAACCGCTGCACGTGGCCTCACCGGCGGCGGCGTTGCTGGCCGCCGGGCACGACGTGCGCTGCGTCGACCTCTCGGTCGAACCACTGGGAGACGACGCGCTCGATTGGGCCGACGCGGTGGCGCTGTCGGTGCCCATGCACACCGCCATGCGGCTCGCCCGCGCTCTGTGCGCGCGCATCCGCTCGACGCACCCTGGGCTCCCGATCTGTTTCTACGGCCTCTATGCCGTGCTCGAGGACGAGGATGACGACGACACCGCCGGCGACAGGGGCGCGCAACACCCCGACCGCGCCATAGCGGGTGAGTACGAGCCGGCGCTGGTGGACTGGTTCGCGTCGAGCCTCGGAGCCGGTCCCGATCGGCCGAGCCGGGCGGGCGTCGTGTCCGTCCACCTCGGGCGCCACCCATCGGGGCTGCCGGCCCGGCACCTGCTCCCCCCGCTCCAGCGCTACGCCCGGCTGGTGCTCGGGAGCGAGACACGGTTGGCCGGCGCGGTGGAGGCCAGCCACGGCTGCGCCCACCGGTGTCGTCACTGCCCCGTCCCCGTCGTCTACGACGGCCGTACCCGGGTGGTGGGTGTCGACGCGGTGGTGGCCGACGTCGCCCAACTGGTGGGGTCGGGCGCGCGCCACATCACCTTCGCCGACGCCGACTTCCTGAACGGGCCGCACCACTCCCGCCGGGTGGTGGCGGCGGTGCATGGCGCCTTCCCCGATCTGACCTTCGACGTCACCGTGAAGGTCGAGCACATCCTGGCCTGGCCCGACCTCTGGCCCGAGTTCGCTTCCGCCGGCTGCCTGTTCGTCGTCTCCGCCTTCGAGTCGGCCACCGACAGCGTGCTCGAACGCCTCGACAAGGGGCACCGGGTGACCGACGAGCTCGAGGCGGTGCGGGTCCTGCGCGGCGCGGGCATCGAGCCCCGCCCGTCGCTGCTGCCGTTCACGCCGTGGACGTCGGCCACCGACGTGCTCGACCTGCTCGACCTGGTGGCCTGCGGCGACCTTGCCGGCAACGTGGACCCGGTGCAGTACTCGATCCGGCTGCTCGTCCCGCCCGGCTCGTTGCTGTTGCGCCACGGCCAGCTCCACGGCCGGCTCGACGCCTACGACACGGAGCGCCTCGGATGGAGTTGGCGCGCGCGAGACCCCCGTGTCGACGAGCTCCAACAGCGTTTGGCCCGGCTGGCCGAGGAGCGGGCCGACGGCGCCTGGGATCCCGAAGACTGCTACCGGTCGGTGCGGGAGACGGCGGTCGAGGTGCTCGACGCCCACGAGCGCGCCGCCGCGCCCGCGGTCCTTCCCGATCTCCGCTCCCCGGTGGCGCCCGAGCTCCGACCCC
>DATGGF010000490.1:0-5073 GCA_035308625.1 Acidimicrobiales bacterium
CCCGGTCGGCTCCGCGTCGCGCCCACCATCGATTGCGCCCGCAGCAAGGCCGTGTCCCATTGTTCGCACCCGGTGACGGGAGACCAACCAACCCGTTCGACCCCGGGTGGTGCCGGCACCTCGCCACTGGGGTCGTACAGCAGACAGGGCCCGCGCCGACGCCGCGAGGCGGCAGTGACCGACAGCACGTCGGGCTTGGTCGAGGTCGACACCACCGGAGCGTCCGAGCCCAGGACGGTCGGGACCACGATGGCCGAGGTCTTCCCCGATCGGGGCGGCCCCAGCACCAACACTGCCTGTTGGGCTCCGGCGACGATCGCGCCCTGGTGGCCGGCGCCGAGGTACAGGCGAGCGCCGTGGCCTGCCGCGGCGCCGTCGCCGGACGCGGCGTTGCCGCCGGAACAGTCGGCACCGGACATGTCTGCCCGCCGGTCAGTAACCGGCGGTGAGGTCGACCAGATCGGCCGGCGCCATCCCGCCGGCGAAGCGCTCCAGCTGCGCGGCGAACCGCCAGGTGAAGTCGTCAAGCGTGTGAGCAGAGGACCACGTGACGTGGGGCAAGACCAGCACGTTGGGCCTGCCCCACAATGGGTTGGCGGGCGGCAGCGGCTCATCGGCGAAGGCGTCGAGCACAGCGCCACCGACCCGACCCTCGTCGAGCGCGTCGAGCAGGGCACGGTCGTCGATCACCGCCCCCCGAGAGACGTTGACGAGCCACGCTCCCGGTTTCATGGCGGCGAACGCCGCGTGGTCGAGGATCCCGGCGGTGTCAGGTGTGAGCGGCAGCGTGCAGACCACGAAGTCGGCGTCGTGCAGGTTGGCTCGCCACTCCTCGCCGACCAGCAACTTTGTCACTCCACGTGGTGGTTCGTGTCGAGGTTGTCGTGTGGAGGCCTGGATCTCGACACCGAAGGGCTCGAGCAACGCTGCCGCGCGAGTGGCGATGGCACCGAGGCCCAGCATGAGCACCACCGCGCCGGTGAGCTCGGCCAGCGGTGCGCCGACGTCCCAGGTCTTGTCGTCGGATTGTCGGACGAAGCGTGGGAGCTGTTTGGCCGCGAGCAGGAGCGAGAGGACGATCCATTCGGCAATGGGACCCGACGCCACGCCGGCGCCGTTCGACAACATGATCGAGCGCTTGGCGAACATGTCCAGGTCGAGATCGTCGACGCCCACGTAGTCGGAATGAACCCAGGTGAGATGGGGGAGGCGGTCAATGACGACGGCCAACTGGTCGGGACGCAGGTGGTAACGCCAGAGGACCTGAATTCCCTGCATTTCGGGCATTTCCGGAGTCCTGGGATCGACCACGGCATGGCGGATCGGCGTCGGCAATCGCCTCGCCTCGCCGATGCGCTTCAGCTGTGCGGCCGCCCATGGCGGGGCCGCCACCACCAATGCGGAATCGTCTCGGCTCATGGCAATTCGGGACGGAACGTCGGCTCGCCACGGCGAACGCGCAGGGTCCCGGGGATGCCCAGCAGCGCAACGGGATCGACAATGGAGCCGTGCGATCCGGCGAGGTGATGGGCACGGAGAGCGACCATGCGACCGATGTGCGGGCCCAGGGTGATGGTGAGCTCGAGCCGCATGTCACCTTCATCGGTGGATTCGCAGTCCACGACGATCGCGTCGTAGGAGCCGTCGGGGAGCATCGGCATGGCCAACGAATCCTTCCAAACACACCTCACTACGTCCATAGCCGACCCGTCTCTTGCGTCCGACGTGGCAATGCAGCGAGGCGCGGCTGACCTCTCTGATGCCGCCGACGTGCGACGACGCGCTTGGCGATCGATGGCGTGTCGCGGCGAAATGCTTGACTTGGCCGCAGAAACCATCTTTGCTTGTTGGGATTCCGGAATTGGTTGGAGGAGCGTGTGACCAGAGGGGAGACGATCGTCGCTGTCGCGAATGCTGTCGGTGATACGCCGCGCATACCGCGCACCCGCACGCTTGCTCGGACTGCAGCAAGGTCAGCAGTGAGGACCGAAACCAGGTCGCGAGCCCAATCCACCGTTCACGTCGCATCTGCGACGAGGAAGCCCGCCCAGGCCCGGACGAGGCCGGCGGATGAGATCGTCAGGCGAGCCCCGGTCGTTGCGACCGTTGGGGGAGCCGTGGCGAGTACAGCAACACAGAACACGGCAATGAAGGCCGTAAGGCAAGCCCCGGCGTGGACAGCCGTAAGGCAAGCCCCGGCGAGGTAAGCAGCAGAGATATCGGCCAGAAGGCCGTAAGGAGGCATCCAGAATGCCAGTGAAGCGGGCCACAGCAAGGAAGACCGCCAAGCGGCGGGCTCCCGCGAAGAAGGCCGCCAAGCGGGCTCCGGCGAAGCGGACCGCAGCAAAGCGGACCACCAAGCGGGCCCCCGCGAAGCGGCGGGCACCGGCCAAGAAGGCCGCCAAGCGCGCTCCGGCGAAGAAGGCCGCCAAGCGTCGTGCACCGGCCAAGAAGGCCGCCAAGCGCGCTCCGGCGAAGAAGGCCGCCAAGCGTCGGGCACCGGCCAAGAAGGCTGCCAAGAAGCGCGCACCGGCGAAGAAGGCCGCCAAGCGTCGGGCACCAGCCAAGAAGGCTGCTGCCAAGCGCGCTCCGGCTCGCCGGGTCCGGCGCACCCGCAAGGCTGCCAAGAAGAGCTGACCTCATTGCCGGCATCGGCCGGCATACGAGTGAGTGCTCGTCGAAGCGAGGGGCCCCAGGGCCCCTCGCTTCGCGTCTAGACGTCCGAGATCAGATGGAAGGCCTCGCCCGCCGCGACTCCGGCCAGGGCACCGTGAGCCTCGAACTGCCGTTCCAGCCGGTTGCGCACTCGCGCTGTGGCCTCGCCGAGATCCTCGTCGTCCTCGATGCCCAGGGTCGAGCGGTACTGACTGCGATGGGCCAGCAGCGCAGTGAGCTTCGCCTCGGTGGTGCGAGCGACCTCTTCGACGTGGTTTGGCTGGTCGGCCTCCCACAGCAGCACGGCGTCGGGGCGGTGCGGCGCCAGCCCCAGGTCTTCGAAGAATTTGGGGTCACGGGCGGCCACCACGCCGTCGGTCAGGAGCCATCCGGCGTGGCGATGATCGGGATGGAGCCGGTACCGACGCCAGGGGTCGTGGCCCAGGACCACGTCGGGCTGGACGCGCCGTATCGCCTCGCACACCTGCCGCCGCTGGGCCAAGCCGGATTCGAGCTCGCCGTCGGGCCAATCGAGGAAGTCGACGGCCTCGACACCGAGGACCTCGGCGGCCCGGCGCTGCTCGGCCCGGCGGGTGGAGACGAGAGCGGCGGCGTCGTCACCCTCACCCCACGTCCCTTTGGAGCCGTCGGTGCACACGAGCAGGTACGCCCGGCACCCGGCCGCCGCCCATTTGGCCAGCGTCGCTCCGCAGCCGAATTCGGCGTCGTCGGGATGGGCGGCGATGGCCAGCGCCCGCGCCGGCACGGGAAGGTCGCGGCTGACCGGCCCGGTATCGGGCAGGTCGCCCACGCCCACGATGCGCCCGGCCGCCGTCCGCCGAGGAGAGCTCATCCCGTCAAGTCCAAGGGCCCGGCGCCAGCGTCAGATCGGCCGGCCGGTCGATGTCGAGAGTGAGCTCGGGATCCCGTACCACGCGGAGCTCGAGCCCGACACGCCGGGCCTCGGCCTGATGCCGGGAGAACGAGCGGGGACCGTAGGAGAAGCGGAAGCCGGCCGACACCGGCACACAGGCGATGTTGGTGCCGTCGCCGGCGCGATCGGGGACGAGGGTGATCCCGGCGAAGCCCGCCAGCCGGCCGAGGCCGCGCGCCAGGGGGAGGTCGCCATGGGCGACGAGCACCTCCACCGCTCCCGCTGCGCCCAGCCATGCGACTCCGGTCTCGACCGCGCCGTTGAGGCCCCGGCCCGGTTCGTGCAGCACGATGGCGCCTTCGTCGGCGGCCCAGGCGGCCACGTCGTCGTCGTCGCACACGACGGCCACGGGCAGCGGAGCAGCGGCTCGCACCACATGGGTCGCCATCGCCCGGGCCAGCTCGGCTCGGCGTGTCGGATCGAGCTGTGGCGCCAGGCGCGCCTTGGCTCGGGCGAACGCCTTCACCGGGACCAGCACCGCGCAACCCTGCAGTGCAGGCACTCGGGGCGGCCGGTGCATGGGCGTCAGTGTACGGGCGCGGACGCCATAGGGTTTCGAGCATGACCGAGCGCAGCGAGGCGCTGGCGCGCGTCCACGCCTTTCTGCGTGAGGCGGGCGTGCCCGACGAGGAGATCGAGCGGGCCGAGGAGAACGACCTTCTCGACCTCCTGGTGGCCGACCGCACGCTCGTGCCCGCGGCGCAGCGCTACACCGAGGAGGAGGTGTCGTGGCGCTCCGGCATGCCCGTCGAGCTCGCCCGCAAGTTCTGGCGCGCGCTCGGCTTCTCCGACGTCGATCCGGGGGAGCGCATCTTCACCGATCTCGACGTCGAGGCCATCATCATCATCAACGAGATGCTGGCCCTGGGCGTCGCCGACATCGACAGCGCGCTGCAACTCGCCCGTGTCATCGGCTCTTCCATGGCCCGCATCGCCGAGGCCGAGGTGTCGCCGGCCATGACGGGCGGCGCCGCCATCGGCGTCACGGCGGCCGAGGACAGCGTGCTGTCGGCCGACCTGTTCGTCCGGCTGGCCGACCGGACCCTGCCGGCCATGGCTCAGCTGCTCGAATTCGCCTGGCGCCGTCACGTACAAGCGGCCACCCGACGGGCCATGCTCCTGCGCAGCCGCACCACCGGCGCGCTTCCGACCTTGTGCGTGGGGTTCGCCGACATGGTGGGTTTCACGGTGCTCTCGCAACAGCTGTCCGAGGACGAGCTGGCGGTGGTGGTCAGTCGCTTCGAAGAAGTGGCCCACTACACCGTCACCGGTGGTGGAGGCCGGTTGGTCAAGATGATCGGCGACGAGGCCATGTTCGTGACCGAGTCGCCCCTGGCCGTGGTGCGCATCGCCCTGGGTCTGGCTGAGGCCTATGCCGACGACGAATTGCTGTCCGACGTGCGAGTCGGGTTGGCCCTGGGACCGGTCCTCGTCCAGGACGGCGACTACTACGGGCCGGTCGTCAACCTCGCCCATGCCGTCGT
>DATGGF010000491.1:0-2362 GCA_035308625.1 Acidimicrobiales bacterium
CCGTCGAGCCGGGTCGGCTCGACCGGATCATGCTCTTCGGCACCCCCACCACGTATGCCGACGGCACCACGGCGACGGTGGTGCCCGACGGGCCCCAAGGCCACGTGGCCATCCAGGGGGCGGGCACGGCGCCGCTGCCGACCCATTTCCACGGCGTCGACCAGTTCCAGGTGTTCGTGACCGGCGACGGCACCGTCGGACGTCACCGCGTCCGGGCCGGCACGGCCCACTACGCCGACCGGCTCACTGTGTACGGCCCGCTGGAGCCCGGGGCGGCCGGCATGGCCTATCTCACCCTGCGGGCCGCGCACGACCCCGGAGCGTCGTTCATGCCGGGCGCTCGGGACGCTCTGGCCGACGGGCTGGCCAACTCGCCGCGGCCGGCGTCGGCCAGGCGCAACATCGCCGTCGACCTGCTGGCCGTGCCTGCGGTGCCGAGTCCATCGGACGACACGAGCCCTCTAGCGCCAGGCGGCTTCTCGTCTCTTGTGGCCGACGACGATGGGCTTTCGGTCGCCGTCGCTCGGACGCCGGCCGGCGGTGAGGTCGACCTGCCCGAGACCCGGGCTCCAGGTGCCTATCTCCTGGTGGTCGAGGGCGCCGTCCAAAGGGGTGCCATCGGCCACGTCGAGCCCGGCGATCCGGAACCCGGCGAGCTTCCCGCCGGAAGTCTCGCCTGGCTGGCTCCGGGGACCTCGGGTTCGGTCGTGGGTTCACGACATGGCTGCACGCTGGCGGTGCTGCAGTTCCCCGCCTTCGACGCGGCTCGGAACTGAACATGGGCGTTCCCCTGCGCAGGCCATGGCAGGCGGTGGACATGGCCGAGGTCGAGCGGCAGTTCCCGCCGCCCCCCGAGTACTTCGACGGCGCCTTTCTGGCCGGTCCCGACGAGATCGCCGCCACGCAACTCCGCCGCCTCCAGGCCCGGGCCCGGCAGGCCTACGAGGTGTCGTTCTTCCGGCGCCGCTGGGACGAGGCCGGATTCCACCCGGATCACATCGGCAGCGTGGACGACTTGTGGAAGGCGCCGACCTACACCATCGACGACATCCGCCGGAGCATCGAGGACGCTCCGCCTTGGGGGGACTATCAGGGCGCATTACCGGACAACGCCCTTCAGGAACCACTGCGGCTGTACATGTCTGGAGGCACCACGGGCAAGGCCCGTCCGACCTTCTACACGGCGTGGGATCGGGAAGTCGGTGCCCTGCTCATGGCGCGCCAGCTGCATATGCAGGGCCTGCGTCCCGGCGACATGGTGCTCAACTCGTGGTCCTACGGGCTCCACAACGGGGCATTCATCTTCGACGAAGCCGTCTACAAATGGCTGAACGGCATCGTCATTACTGCGTCGACCGGCAATGTCACCGCGACGCGCCGACAGGTCGAGCTCATCCTCCAGTACGGCGTCGCCGCCGTGCTCACCACCGGCGACTACCTGCTCCGGTTGGCCGACGTAGCCGAGGAGATGGGCTACGACCCCCAGCGCGACTTCCCCCTGCGGGCCATCCCTAACGTGGGTGACCGTGAGGTGCTCGAGAAGCGCTTCGGGCTCGAGTACTTCGCCACCTACGGCTTCCACGAAGTGCAGTGCGTGGCGGTGGAGTGCGCCGCTCACGACGGGCTCCACATCTTCGAGGATGCCTACGTGGTCCAGGTGGTGGATCCCGAGACCGGGACCCCTGTGGCCGACGGGCAACAGGGCTCACTTTGCATCACCGAGATCTACAAGACGGGAAGTCCCCAGTTCCGCTACAACATCCTCGACCTGTCGTCGCTGTATCCACCCGGCCAGTGCTCGTGCGGGAGCTGGCTGCGGCGCATGGCGCCATTCGCGGGCCGGGCTGACACCATGATCAAGCTTCGGGGCATCAACGTCTGGCCCGAAGCCTTGGGCGAGCTCGCCCTGGATGTGCCCGGCACCACGTCCGACTACTTCGTCCGGGCGCTACGCCGGGACAACCGCGACGAGTTACGCCTGTCGGTGGTCAGTGTTCGGCCAGTCGAGGAGCACGAGTCGGTTCGTCAGGCCCTCGAGGAGCACATCCGGGAGCGGCTCGGGGTGCGCGTCGAAGTCGAGGTCGTGCGCCCTGGCGCACTCGACGACTTCACCGAGGTCGACCGCTCTCCGAAGCTCAAGCGTTTCCGGGACGAGCGGGGATCGCCATGAGCTCGGGCCACGGCGGGAGTCGTCGCGTCATCGACGCGCTGTCGAACAGCTTCCTGCCGGCGCGGCGCCAGGCCTGGGAAGAGGCGATCGCCGGGCAAGGGCTGTCGCTCAAGATCCGTTCCGACCCCGAGGACAGTTTCACCGAGCCCAAGGCGATGGTGGCCCGCCTCGACGAGCTCGCCATCGACACCG
>DATGGF010000492.1:0-9865 GCA_035308625.1 Acidimicrobiales bacterium
CCATGGGCGCCGGGTACTCACGCTTGCCCGTGCACCCCGGCAACGTGGACGACGTCATGGGCATCGCCTACGCCAAGGACCTCATCCGGGCCGAACGCGAGGGACATGGTTCGGAGACCGTGCGCAATTACATCCGCCCCGCTCATTTCGTGCCCGAGACAAAGCGGGTGTCGCAGCTCATGCGCGAGATGCAGGAGCGCAAGTTCCACCAGGCCATCGTGGTGGACGAGTACGGGGGCACGGCCGGGCTCGTCACCCTCGAAGACCTCATCGAGGAGCTGGTGGGGGAGATCGTCGACGAGTACGACGTCGAGGAGCCCCCGGTCGAGTCGCTCGGGGAAGGCGAGCTCTCGGTCAGCGCCCGTCTCACGGTGGACGAGCTCAACGACCTGCTCGACGCCGAGCTCCCCGACGGCGACTGGGACACCGTGGGTGGGCTCTTGTACAACGTCTTCGGTCGGGTGCCGGCCCAGGGCGAGTCGGTGGACGTGGACGGGCTCCATCTGGTGGCCGAACGGGTCCAGGGCAACCGCATCGGGCGCGTCCGTGTCCGGCACGCGGCCGAGCACTCCACGGCGACGGCGGCTGCGCCGGCGCCGCCCAACCCACCGGCCACCCCATGACCGACGCGCGGGCCGCGGCCGGCACCGACGGGTACCGCTCGGGGTTCGTCACGGTGGTGGGCCGGCCCAACGTGGGCAAGTCGACCTTGGTCAACCAGGTACTCGGGACCAAGGTCACCATCACGTCGCCTCGGCCCAACACCACGCGGCGCGCGGTGCGCGGCGTGCTGCACCGGCCCGGTCTCCAGGCGGTGTTCGTCGACACCCCGGGACTGCACAAGCCCCGGTCCGCCCTGGGCCATCGGCTCAACGAACACGTGAGTGCCGCGCTCGACGACGTCGACGTCGTGATCGCCGTGCTGGACGCCTCCATGGATCTCGGCCCCGGTGACCGGCTCGTGCTCGAGCGCGCCGCCTCCGCCTGTCGGCGCCCCGCCAGAACGGACGACGCCACCACGGAGCTCTCACAGCTGCTTTTGGCGGTGAACAAGATCGACCGCGCCACGCCGGCGCAGGTGCTCTCCCAACTGGCGGCGGCCCGCGCCGTGGTGGAGGGAGCGAGCACCGAGGTCGATCGCGGGGTCGAGTACTTCGCCGTGTCGGCCACCACCGGGGAGGGAACGGAGGCATTGGTGGCGGCGGTGCTGGCGCGCCTGCCCGAAGGTCCTCCGTACTTCCCCGACGACATGGTCACCGACGTCCCCGAGGCCTTCTGGGTGGCCGAGCTCGTCCGCGAGCAGTTGTTGGCCCGCGTGCGCGAGGAGCTGCCGCACTCGATCGCGTGCCGGGTCACCGAGTGGGAGTGGCCGCGCATCCGCGTCGAGATCCTCGTCGAACGGGAGTCGCAGAAGGCCATCGTCATCGGCCATGGCGGATCGGTGCTCAAGGAAGTGGGCACGGCCGTGCGCCATCAGCTCCCCGAGGGCGCGTTCTTGGAGCTGCACGTCCGCGTGGAGAAGCGCTGGCAGCAACGCTCCGACCTGGTGGAGCGACTGGGCTACTGACCGGACGTCAGCCGGCGATCTCCCGGAGAAAAGCGCAGATCTCGGCGCGGTCGGTCACAAGCGGCATGGGCGGCAACGCCTCGAGCAGGGCCCGGCTGTAGCCGGCGGTGGCGAGGCGACGGTCGAGCACGGCGACCACGCCGCGATCCGACGACGACCGGATGAGCCGTCCGGCCCCCTGGGCGAGCAACGTGGCGGCCCGGGGCAGGTCCACCGTCCGGAAGGCGGCGTCGCCGGCGCGTTCGCGGCGCGCCTGAAGCAGCGGGTCGTCGGGCCGCCCGAAGGGGAGGCGGTCGATGACGACGAGGCTCAGCGTGCGGCCCGGGATGTCGACGCCCTGCCAGAACGACATGGTGGCGAACAGGCAGGTCGACTCGTCCTCCCGGAACGCCTCGATCAGGGCCGGTTTGGGCAGGTCCCCCTGGGCCAGTACCGGGAAGCTGACCGCGGTGCGCAGCGCGTCCACCGCCCCGCGCATGGCCCTCCAGCTCGTGAACAGCGCCAGCGTCCGGCCCCCGGCCGCCTCCGTGAGGACCTTCAGCTCGCGCTGGAGGGCTTCCTCGGCGCCCGGGTTCCGGCGGTCGGGAAGGTCGCGGGGGCAGTAGAGCCGGGCGCACTCACGGAAGGGGAACGGGCTCCCGACGTCGAGATGATCGGTGGTGCCTCCGGGGAGGCCGAGATGGTCGGCCACCAACGGGGGCACGGTGGCCGATGTCAGCACCGCGGTGACGTTGGGCCACAGGCGCTCGCCGAGTACGGGGCCCACCTCCACCGGGGCGGCTCGCAGGGTGAGCTGACGCCCAGCCGGGCCTGAGATCTCCACCCAGGCCACCTGGTCCGGCCCGAGTGTGCTGAGTGCCCCCAGGTCTTCGCTCAGGTGCGAGGCGGCCAGCACGGCCCGAGCCCGGCGCGGCGCCACTTCTGGGTCATCGTCGGATCCCGGTCGGCGCAACCCGCCGGTCAACGCGCCGACGCGCCCGCCGGCCAGCTCGAGCACCGCCAGCAGCTCGGCTTCGGCCCGGTCGGCCTGTTCGCCTCGGTCGATACCGGCTTCGCCGAAGGTGCCCGCGTCGGCCGAGCCAAGAGGCTCGACCGACAGCACCCGTCGTCCGGCCAAGGGACGAAGCACCGCCTCGAGGCGGTCGGCCACGTCGGTCACGCCGTCGGCCAGGCCGACGTCCTCGCGTGTCAAGAGGGGGCGGGCCGCGGCCGCGGCGGCACGGATCCTCCCCGGGGTCATCTCCACCCCGAGCCCGGCAGTGAGCACGTCCTCGAGCGCGTGGACCTCGTCGAAGACGACCACGTCGTGTTCAGGCAGCACGGCGCCGTCGCTCGCCACATGGGTGGCGTAGAGGTGCATGTTCACCACGACGACATCGGCCGCGTGCGCCCGGGCGCGGGCGTGCTCGGCGAAGCAGTCGGGCCCGGAAGGACAGCGGAAGGCACCGGGGCACTCCCGCGCCGAGACCGACACGGTGGCCCAGGCCCGCGCGTCGGGCTCGAAGTCGAGCTCGGCCCGGTCTCCGCTCGTGGTCCGGTCGGACCACGCGACAAGGCGACGGACCTGGTCGGCCAGCCCGCCGCCGGTTCGCCCCCGGTCAGTCGGCCCGGACGCGGATTCGTAGGCCGCCGCGACGTCCTCGGTGTCCAGGTCCGTGCCGAAGAGCACCGTGGGTGTCGGTGCCGACGAGGGGTCGGCCGTCCGCCCCGCGACCTCGGCCACGCGCTGGCGACAGAGGTAGTTGGATCGGCCTTTGAGCACGGCGGAGCGCACAGGACGGCGTGGCCCCAGGGCCGCTTGGATGAGGGGCAGGTCGTGCCCGGCCAACTGATCCTGCAGGGCGCGCGTGGCGGTGGCCACCACGGCCTTGCGGCCCGAGCGGACGACGGGCAGCAGGTAGGCGAGCGACTTCCCGGTGCCGGTGCCGGCCTGCACCACGAGATGGCGTTCCTCGGCCACCGCCCGCGCCACCGCCTGGGCCATGGCGGCCTGGGAGGGCCGGTCCTCGCCCCCGCCCGGGAGCAAGGCAGCCACGCTGTGCAGTTCGGCCACCACGTCGTCTTCGGCCCGGTGGCCCACCGGCGGCAGGCTACTGCGGGGGTGTTCGCTCACCCCTTTCCGCAGGCAGGGACCCCGGCGGGCTTCCGACCTGCTGCGCTAGGGTTGCCGCCAGCGTTCGGTTGAAGTCACGCAGCGCCGTGCGTCGCAGTCGGTTGACGCTTTGTCTCCCGCAGCCAGGTAATTGCGTGGGGAACGAGGCAGCAACATGGCCGAAGGCACGGTGAAGTGGTTCAACTCGACCAAGGGTTACGGATTCGTCACTCCTGACGACGGTTCCCCCGACGTGTTCGTCCACTACTCGGCGATCGAGGGCACCGGCTACCGCGAGTTGACCGAAGGAGAGCGCGTGGAGTTCGACTCCACCGCCGGACAGAAGGGCCCGCAGGCCACCAAGGTCCGCCGGCTCTGATTCGCGGCGTCGACAGACGTCTTCACGACGCGGGCGGCCTCCGGGCCGCCCGCGTCGCGCGTCCAGGGAGAACGGCGCCGAAAGCTAACGTCCAGCGAGTGTCCTGCGGTGCCTGAGCCCGAGCGCCCGTTCCCCGCCGGGGTCGACCCGGGCGACATCCCCGCCCACGTGGCCTGCGTCATGGACGGCAATGGCCGTTGGGCGAGTCGCCGGGGCCTGGCCCGCACCGAGGGCCACGCGGCCGGCGAGGCGGCCCTGCTCGACTGCGTCGAGGGCGCCCTCGACATGGGCGTCACGTGGCTGACCATGTTCGCCTTCTCCACTGAGAATTGGCGCCGCCCGGCTGACGAGGTCCGCTACCTCATGGGCTTCAACGAGTCGCTCCTGGTGCGCCGGCGCGACGAGCTGCACGACAAGGGGGTGCGGATCCGCTTCGCCGGCCGTCGCGACTGGCGGGTGCCGCGACGGGTGCTCCGCCGGATGGACGAGTCGGCCGAGCTCACCCAGGGCAACCGCCGCATGACCCTGACCATGGCCTTCAACTACGGCGGCCGGGCCGAGATCGTGGACGCGGTGCGGCGCCTGGTCGAGGCGGGCACGTCGCCGGGCCGCATAGACGAGCGGGCCATCCGGGCGCATCTCTATTTCCCCGACCAACCCGACCCCGATCTGGTGGTGCGGACGTCGGGCGAGCACCGGGTGTCCAACTTCCTCCTGTGGCAGCTCGCCTACAGCGAGCTGGTGTTCACCGACGTGCTGTGGCCCGACTTCCGCCGCGAGGACCTGTTCGCGGCCGTGGCCGAGTACCAGCGCCGCGACCGGCGGTACGGGGGAGTGCGTTCGTGACGACGCTGTCACGAGTGGTGGCCTACGGACTGGCCGTGGCCCTGGCCGGGGGCCTGGTGGTCCTGGCCGTCGCCGGGGTGCCGGCGGCCACGGCCGTGCTCGTCACCGGCGCGGCGGTGTTCGTGATGATCGTCCTCGGGGGGGCGGTGGGCGGCCGCAGCGGCACCCGCCGGCCCCCGGTGCCCCGCCCCGAAAGCCCCGGTGGCTCAGGTAGGGCAGGTAGCCCGGGTGGCCCCGCTTCCCCGGCCGAGGGGGGCGGGGGCGGGACAATAGGGGAGTGAGCCTCTACCGCGACGACGCCGTGGTGCTGCGCACCATGCGCCTGGGTGAGGCCGACCGGATCGTGTCCATGCTGACGCGCGACCACGGCAAGGTCCGGGCCGTGGTCAAGGGGGTCCGGCGTACGACGTCGAAGTTCGGGGGACGCCTGGAGCCCCTCAACCACGTGGCCCTGCTGTGCTGGAAGGGCCGCGAGCTCGACATCGTGAATCAGGCCGAGGTCCTCGACGGCTTCCGTCCTGTCAGGGAGGACCTGTCCAGAGTGGCCAAGGCCTTCACCATCCTGGAGGTGGCCGACCAGCTGGCCCAGGAGCACCACCCTGCTCCACGCCTGCACGACATGGTCGTGGGCGCGCTGCGCGCCCTCGAACGCGACGACGCCCCCCTCCTCGTCCCGGGGTTCCTGTTGAAGGCGCTCGCTCTCGAGGGCTCCGCCCCCATCGTCGACCGCTGCGCGTCGTGCGGCGCCGAGGGTGACCTGGTTGCCTTCGACCTGACTCAGGGCGGCGCTCTGTGCCCGGCTTGTCGCCGGGGCCGGCCGGTGTCACCCCCCGCGCTCGACGTGGTGCGCCGGGTCCTGCACGGCGGCCTGGCCGGAGTCCTGGCCGAGCGCGATACGGCGTTGGCCCAGGAAGTGTCGGACCTGGCGTGTGACGCCATGGAGGTCCACCTCGACCGCCGGTTGCGCAGCGTCCGCGCCAGCCCGGCGGTGTGACGAGCCCCTCGTGAGGGCCCCGGTGACGGGCGAATTCGGCGTCTACGTGCACGTGCCGTTCTGCGCGGCCCGTTGTGACTACTGCGCCTTCGCCACGTACACCGACCGCGACCCGCTCATGGCCGACTACGCCGACGCCTGTGTGGCCGAAATCGTACGGGCGCGGACCGAGGGCGCGATGCCCGCCGCCACGAGCGTGTTCGTCGGCGGCGGGACGCCGTCGCGCCTGCCGGGTGGGCTCCTGGCCGAGATCCTGGGCGAGATCCCCACGGCCGGCGGCGCCGAGGTGACGGTCGAGTGCAATCCGGAAGGAGCTACGGCGGCGCTCTTCGCCGCCTGGCGGGGCGCCGGCGCCAACCGCGTCTCCTTCGGGGTGCAGTCGATGGTGCCCCACGTGCTCGAGTGCCTGGGGCGACGTCACGACCCGGCGTCGGTGGCCCGGGCGGTGGCGCTGGCGGCCGACGCGGGTTTCGCGTCGATCAACGTGGACCTCATCTTCGGGGCGACGGCCGAGAGCGATGACGACTGGCAGGCGACGCTCCACGGCGCGCTGGGTTTGACGCCCACCCCCACCCATGTGAGCGCCTATGCGCTCACCGTCGAGCCGGGGACACCACTGGCGGCCGACGCCACGCGCCATCCCGACGACGACGTGCAGGCGGGTCGGTACCGGCGGGCCGACGAGGTGCTCGGCGCCGCGGGCTTGCATTGGTACGAGATCTCGAACTGGGCCCGCCCGGGGCACGAATGCCGGCACAACCGCCTGTACTGGGCCCAGGGCGACTACCTCGGCATCGGCAGCGCCGCCCACTCGCACCGGGCCGGGCGCCGGTGGTGGAACGTGCGTACGCCCGAGCGCTATATCGCGGCGGTCTGCTCCGGGCGCTCGCCCATGGCCGCCGACGAGGTGCTCGACGCCGAGCAGCGGGCCTTCGAGGCACTGGCCTTGGCTCTGCGCACCGCCGAAGGCGTCCCGGCCGCGGCGGTGCCCGACGATCCCGAGCTCGACAGGTTGGTCGAGGTGCACGACGGGCGCGCCGTGCTCACGTTGGACGGGCGGCTCCTGGCCAACGCGGTGACGAGCCGGTTGCAGGTGCCCAGTATCCTGCCCGCATGACAGGGGACTCCACCGATCGGTCAGGCGACGCGCGCGAAGCCGGCGACGGGTCCGGCGACTTGATGGAACGAGTGGTCAACCTGTGCAAGCGGCGCGGGTTCATCTTCCCGTCGGCGGAGATCTACGGCGGTTTCCGCTCGACCTATGACTACGGCCCCCTCGGCGTCAACATGCTCCGCAACGTCAAGGACGCGTGGTGGCGCGCCATGGTCCAGTCGCGCGACGACGTTGTGGGCCTCGACGCGGCGATCCTCTCCAGCCCCAAGATATGGGAGGCCTCGGGCCACCTGGCCAACTTCACCGACCCGCTGGTCGACTGCCGCAACTGCCACGAGCGCTGGCGGGCCGACAAGATCGGCGACACGTGTCCGAATTGCGGCTCGGCCGACCTCACCGAGGCCCGTGCCTTCAACCTGATGTTCAAGACGTTCGCCGGGCCGGTGGAGGAGGACGCCACCGTGGCCTACCTCCGTCCTGAGACGGCGCAGGGCATGTTCGTCAACTTCCTGAACGTGCTCCAGACGACCCGCAAGAAGCCGCCGTTCGGCATCGCACAGGTGGGCAAGTCCTTCCGCAACGAGATCACTCCCCAGAACTTCGTGTTCCGGACGCGGGAGTTCGAGCAGATGGAGCTCGAGTTCTTCGTCCCCCCGGACGAAGCCCAGACGTGGTTCGAGTACTGGCTCGAGACCCGCATGGCCTGGTACCTCGACCTCGGCATCCCCGAGGATCGCCTGCGCCTGCGTCACCACGAGGCCGACGAGCTGTCTCACTACTCAGCCGGAACGGCTGACGTCGAGTTCCTCTTCCCGTGGGGTTGGGACGAGCTCGAGGGCATCGCCAACCGCACCGACTTCGACTTGAAAGCCCACGCGGCGCTGTCGGGGGAGAAGCTCGAGTACTTCGACCAGGCCAGTGGTGAGCGGTATGTCCCCTATGTCATCGAGCCCGCGGCCGGTGCCACGCGGACCATGATGGCCTTCCTCCTGGCTGCCTACGACGAGGACGAGGTGGGTGGCGAGAAGCGGACGGTGCTGCACCTCGACCCGAGGCTGTCGCCCTATCAGGTGGCCGTGCTGCCTCTGTCGAAGAACGACACGTTGGTCCCGTTGTCGCGCGAGGTGCTGGAGCTGCTCCAGCCGGTCTGCATGTGTGACTTCGACGTGACGCAATCGATCGGCCGGCGCTATCGCCGGCAGGACGAGATCGGCACGCCGTTGTGCGTCACCGTCGACTTCGACTCCCTGGAGGACAAGGCCGTGACGGTGCGCGATCGCGACAGCACCGAGCAGGTCCGCCTCCCCGTGGCCTCCCTGGCCGACGAGATCCGGCGCCGCCTGACGCGCTGAGCCGCACCTGGCGGTGACCCGGGAGGGCCCGCCTCGATGGCCCACTAGGCTCGATGCGTCCCCCGCCGCGCTTCTCGACGCGTCCCCCGATCTGCTCCAGGAGACCCGATGCCGCTCGTCTTCGACTTCGACCACAAGCACCGGCGCCCGCCCATGGAGCTGAAGGACCTGCTCGGCGGCAAAGGCGCCAACCTGGCCGAGATGACGTCGGTCCTGGGCTTGCCGGTGCCCCCCGGCTTCACCATCTCGACCGATGCCTGCCGGGCCTACATGCACGGTGGGTGGCCCGACGGTTTGACCGGCGAGGTGGCCAAGGCCCGCGCCCGGCTCGAGCGCACCATGGGCAAGCGCCTGGGCGACCCCGTCGACCCGCTGCTGGTGAGCGTGCGTTCGGGGGCCAAGTTCTCCATGCCCGGGATGATGGACACCGTCTTGAACCTGGGCCTGAACGACGAGTCGGTCGAGGGACTGGCCAAGCAGACCGACGACGAGCGCTTCGCCTACGACTCCTACCGGCGCTTCGTGTCCATGTACGCCCGCATCGTGCTGGGACTGCGCGGCGAGTGGTTCGACGTCCAACTCGACGAAGCCAAGGAGCGCGCCGGGATCACCTCCGACGCGGACGTCCCCGTGGCCGAACTGCGCCGTCTGGTGGAGGAGTACCAGCGTTATGTGCGCGACGAGACACGGCGTCCGTTCCCGCAGGACCCCGACGCCCAGCTGCGCGGCGCCATCGAGGCCGTCTTCCGCTCGTGGAACGGGCCGCGCGCCATCGCCTACCGGGAGCACGAGGGGATCTCGCACGAGCTTGGTACCGCGGTCAACGTCCAGGCCATGGTGTTCGGCAACCGCGACGACAACTCGGGCACGGGCGTCGGGTTCACCCGCGACCCGGCCACCGGGGTCAAGGGCGAGTACGGCGACTTCCTGGTCAACGCCCAGGGCGAGGACGTGGTGGCCGGGATCCGCAACACCGAGCCGCTGTCCGCGCTGAAGGCGCGCTTCCCCAAGATCCATGCCGAGCTGCTCAAGATCTTCGCCCGGCTCGAGCGCCACTACCGCGACATGTGCGACACCGAGTTCACCATCGAGCAGGGCAAGCTGTGGATGTTGCAAACCCGTGTGGGCAAGCGCACCGGTCGTGCCGCGTTGCGCATGGCGGTGGACATGACGAAGGACGCGGCCATCCGTCTCGGCCGGGAGGAGGCGGTGGGCCGGGTCACGGCCGAGCACCTCGAGCAGGTCCTGCACCCCCAGTTCTCCGGCTCGGGCCACGCCGTGATCACCAAAGCGCTTGGCGCCTCGCCGGGAGCGGCTGTGGGGCGGGCGTACTTCACCGCCGACGATGCCGCTGCCGCGGCCGAGCGGGGCGAGGCCGTCATCCTCGTCCGCAGCGAGACCTCGCCCGAGGACGTGCACGGCATGCTCGCATCCCAGGGCATCCTCACCGCTCGCGGGGGCCTGGTGTCGCACGCGGCGGTGGTGGCGCGCGGATGGGGCAAGCCGGCCGTGGTCGGGGCC
>DATGGF010000493.1:0-5584 GCA_035308625.1 Acidimicrobiales bacterium
CTGTCGCGCCGGCTGACTGTCGGGGACGTTAGACGACTCCTCCGGGGGACGCTCGGCCGCGATCGCGCCGTGAGCCGTCAGCTCAGGATGTTCACCGCGCGGGAGATGACCACCGCTACCGTCACCAGCGAAGCCAAGGACTGCAACATCATGAGCAGCTTGGCCCAGGGCGTGAGGGGCATCGTGTCGGTGGGGCTGAATGCCGTGGCGTTGGTAAACGACGTATAGAGATAGTCGAGGAAGCTCGGCACCCAACCCGGCACCGTGGCCCCGGGCGTCGACATCTGGGGGAAGAGGAAGTCGGGCCGCCGGTGCTCGGACGCCAAGCGCCCAGCCGGCCCGCCGCGGTCGAGCTCCCAATACCAGAGCCCGAAGACGATGACGTTGGTCAGCCAGATCGGCGCAGAGGCGTACACCAGCGAACGGCCACCGGCTCTGGACCCATAGAGAAGGGCGTGGATCAGCTCGGTGAGCGAGACGACGTTGGCCACCGTGATCAGGGCGATGAGCGAGACGCCGATCAACCGCAAGCCGGACTGCTCTCTCGAGATGTGGCCCGGGTTGGCGATGAGGAGCACCAGGATGAGCCCGGCTTCGAGGCCCGGGATGAGGCCCCGCGTCCCGAGGCCCTGGATCAGGGAATTGGGCAGGACCAGTTGCAGGGCCATGGCCACGGCCACGGCGACCAGGGCCGGCCACCGGTGTTCGTGATGGGACGGGACGCCCCAGGCGGCGTCACCCGGCAAGAGCGGTTCGGCCACCGGACCACGGTACCGAGGGGCCTGGCCCGAGGGCCGGACCGTCACCTGCCGGTGAGGCCCCCTTGCTGCGCCCCCAACTCCGGGCCGACCGGCGATGGTGACCCCACGCAACGATCCCCACCCGGCAAAACGCTCCCGCAACGCGCCCGATGCCGCGGTGGCGCACCTTCAGGCACGAGCCGCCACTGCCGATACCCCACCCGTATGACCGCTTCCTCGCCACCACCTTCGGGCCCCCCCTTGGAGCCGCCTGGCGTCGACGCGCTCGACTTCTCAGCCCTAACCGCCCCGGCCGCCCTGCTCGAACACGAAGCGCACATCGTCGGTCTGCGAGGGTTCAAGACCCCCACCTTGGAGGCGGTCGACCGCCGCCGGTCGCAACTGTGGACCATCGCCTTCGCCGGTCTGGTCTCGTTGTCGGTAGCGGTGGCCCTGCTGACGAGCGAAGGCGGCCACCACCTCGGCTTCGCCAACCGCGCCGGCTTCCGGATCGGGACCGTGCTCCTGGTCAGCGGCCTCGCCGTGTACGTGATCGAGAAGGAGCGGCACCTTCGGCGTCTGGCCGGGTTGCTCGTCGAGGAACGGGTGCTGGCCGCCGGGTTGTCGAACCGGCTCAAGGAGCTTGCCCTCCTCTACGAGGCGGGCAAGGCCATGAACTCCGTGCTGGTCGTCGACGAGGTACTCGAGCTAATCCTCACCAGTGCCTTCGAGCTCCTCGAAGCTTCGAGCGGCTCCATCTTGCTGGTCGACGACAACGGAGACCTCCGCGAAGTGTGCCGGGCCGGCACCGAGGAGTTCACCATCGGCCTGACCGAAGGGATGGCGCGCCGAGTCGTGGCCGACCGTGAGCCGCTGCTGGCCCAGGGGAAGGTGATCGAGAAGGGCTCGGTCGACTTGCAGAGCACGGTGTGCGTGCCGCTGGTGCACCGGGGCCAGACCTTGGGCGCGCTGAGCCTGAGCGGCAAGGCGGACCACGTCTACAGCGAGCATGACCTCCGCGCCGTGTCGCTGTTCGCCGAGCACGCCGCCGTGGCCGTGGCCAATGCCCGCCTCTACGAGGCCGAGCGTATGTTGTCGGCCCAGCTCTCGCAGCAGGGCTTCCAGGACCCGCTGAGCACGGCCGCCGACCGCGTGCTCATCACCGAGAAGCTCACCGAGTCGCTCGCCCGCGTGCAGCGCAACGAGTCGTCCGTCGGCGTGCTCTACGTGGACATCGACGACTTCCGCCTGGTGAACGACGAGTTCGGCCCCGGGGTGGGCGACATCGTGCTGACGTCGATCGCCGAGCGGATTGCCAACTGCGTCCGGCCCGAGGATGTAGTGGGGCGGATCGGCAGCGACTCCTTCGTGGTGGTGTGCGAGCAGGTGAGCGTCGGTGAGGGTGTCCCCGAGCGGATCGCCAACCGGGTGCTCACCGAGTTGCGCACTCCGGTCGTCACACCGTTCGGTGAGCGGAGTTTCACCGCCAGCATCGGCATCGCCAACTCGACGCCCGCCAACGTGCTCTCCCCCGACGACCTCCTGCGGACGGCCGAAGGCGCCATGTACAAAGCCAAGATGGAGGGCAAGGCCCGCATCGTGCTGGCCGGCATCGCCTGATTTCCGCCTAGAACGCTGGTCGACTCCGGGCGCGCTCGGCGGTTGTGCCGCGCCAAGTGGCAGGATTCGTCCGTGCGCACGCGGGCGATGACGGTAGGACCGGTGGAGCTGGCCATTGCCGAAGCCGGTGAGGGCGGACGGCCGATCCTGTTGCTGCACGGCTTCACCGGGGCCAAAGAGGACTTCAGCGAATGGCTCGACCCGCTGGCCGTCCGGGGTTGGCACGCCGTAGCGCCGGACCACCGCGGTCATGGCGCCAGCTCGAAGCCCGGCAAGGTCGGCGACTACTCCTTCGCTCTGCTCGCGGGTGACAGCGTGGCGCTGGCCGACGCCCTCGGCTGGGGCCGGTTCGCGCTGCTGGGGCACTCCATGGGCGGGTACGTGGCCCAGCGCATCGCCTTCGCCGACTCTGGCCGCCTGTCGGGCCTGATCCTCCAGGACACCGGGCACGGACCCATCGACATCGACGCCTCTCAGGCGGCGTTGGCCATCAAGATCGCCACCGAGTCGGGGATCGACGCCCTGGCTGACGCCAGAGCCAGGCACACCTCGCCGCTCGACACCCCCGCCCACCAGCGGCTGCTGCGTGAGCGGGCCGGCTACGCCGAGTTCGACGACCGCAAGTTCCGCGCCACTTCGCCTTGGCTGTACGCGGCCATGGTCCCCGAGCTGATGTCGGGCCCTGACACCCTGGGCGATCTCTCCGCCATGGACCCGGTTCCACCGACCCTGGTGATCGTGGGCGAGCAGGACGAGCCGTTTCTCGGTTCGGCCCAGCGCATAGCCGGGGTGATCGCCGGTTCGCGACTGGCGGTGATCCCCGGCGCCGGTCATAGCCCGCAGTTCGAGAACCCAGCCGCGTGGTGGGAGGCGATGACATCCTTCCTCGACGCTCTGGCCTGAGAACGTGACACCGGACCGGCCCGATCGGCCGGCCATCGCCTTCGATCCCGCTTTCGGCCTCGATCGTCTCCCCCGAGCCACCCTCGCCGTCCTCGGACGCGAGTGGCTCATGCACGGGCACCTGCAGGACCGGGTGTGCATGCCGCTCGTCCTCGCCCGTCACGACCGCGAGGCTATGGAGCAGGTGGCCATCACGGAATGGATGGCGGCCAGCCCCGTCTACTCGCGCCGCATGCAGCGCGCGCTTCGGTTCGAAGGCGACGGCGTGGACACGATCTTCAAGAACCTCCAGCTCGACATCGGCGCTCCGCACCGGTTCATGGATTTCCGCCTGGTTCTTCGCGACCACGACCACGGCGAGTTCTTCCTGGCCCACTGCGGCGCGCTCATGGACGTGGAGCCACTGGGCGACGACTTCGTGCACGGGATGTGCCACAGCATCGAGGACCCCACCTTCGATGCCACGGCCGCGGCCACCAACCCGCGCGCCCAGATCCGTCCCATCCACCGCCCCCCGCGCCGGCCGGCCGACCGCCAACCCCACTGCCACTGGACAGTGCAGATCGACCCCTCGCACCCGGAGGTCGCGCCCCATCCCTACGCCGAGCTGGTCGCACAATCGGTGGCGGCGCGCTGTGTCGTCACCCGGCCCCGCCCCGGCGCGGAGCCCGGCGGATGGGACGACTACAGCGGCCCGTTCGATCCCGACTTCGAGCTCGAGGACCTGTCGCTCCCGGCGCTAGTGGTGGCGCTGCAGGAGTTCGCCCTGCAGAGCCACCTCCTGGTGCGCGGCTATGGCCTGGCCGTCGCCGACCTCGAGGGGGCAGAGGCAGCCGGCGCGCTGATTGCCGATGCCGTCGTCGGCGTCGCCGGTGTCACGGCGCAGCGCCTGGCCCGGGCCTTCTACCTCGGGTCGGGGACGCACGCCCTGGCCGCGCTCCTCCAACTGCACCCGCTCTTCTGGCCCCGCACCTACGTGACCCCTTACCTCGCCCTGGACGAGGACGGAGTGCGGTTCTCGCTGTCCGGCGACGCGCCGGTCTTCTCCGAACCTGACGGGCTCACGTGGTTGGCGGCACTGCCGGGGCCAGCCGAGAGGGCCCTGGGCGCCATCGGCCGGGTGATCGATCCCCGGATGCGGGTGCGCTCGGTGGCACCCACCTCAGGCGAACGATGCGCCTATGAATTCGTCCTCGACCCCGCGGCCGATCCCGCCCCCGAAGAACGTGAAGTGTTGCTCGGCATGATCAGCACGGGAGCGACCTTCGAGCTCCCGGCCCGCCGGCCCGTGCGCCATTCGCTCTAGGCGCGCATCACCTGGCCGCCGTCGACGTTGAAGATGTGGCCGGTGATCCACCGGGCGTCGTCGGACAGCAGGAACAGGCACATCCCCACCAGGTCATCGGTCTGTCCCCAGCGTTTCATGGCCAGCGTGCCGATGACCCGCCGCATGAGCTCGTCGGGCACGACCGACTTGGCCGCCTCCGTCTCGGTCGGCCCCGGGGCGATGGCGTTCACCCGGATGTGCATGCCGCCGAGTTCGTGGGCCAGCTGCTGGGTGAGCGAATTGATGCCGGCCTTGGCCCAGCCGTAGTACCCCGCGTAGAGGTAGGCGGCGGTCGACGACTGGTTGACGATGGCCCCGCCTCCACGCGCGGCCATGGACTCGTAGCAGGCCCGCGTGCACACCAGGGCCCCGGTGAGGTTCACGGCCATGAACCGCTGCAGGTACTCCCAATCCACGGTGAGGAGCAGGTCGAGCTTCATCCCACCGAAGATGGCCGCGTTGTTGACCAGGAAGTCGATTCCCCCGAACCGGTCCACGGTCGCTTGGGCCATGGCCCGGGCCGAGCCCGGGTCGGCGACGTCCACCCGCACGCCCAGGGCCGATCCGCCCGCCGCCTCGATGGACTTGGCCGCGGCCTGCGCGCCGTCCTCGTCGATGTCGGCCACCACCACCGCCGCTCCCGAGGAAGCGAGGGCCTCGGCGTAGGCGCGACCGATGCCGCGGCCGGCGCCGGTGACCACCGCCACCTTGTCGGCGAAGTCATAGGTGGTCACGACGTCGCCTTGCGCCGCCGGGCGATCACGGTCTCGGCGGCCCCGTTCAGCCCGGTGCCGAGCGGCCAGCCCACGTAGTGGGTCAGGTGGATGACGATCTCGCGGACCTGGTCCTCGGTCAGTTCCCCGTTGTCCAAGGCGCTCTGGAACTGCACTTCGAGCAGTTCCTTCTTGTCCAGGGCGGCGAGGACGCCGATCGTGACGAGGCGGCGGGCCGCGACATCGAGCCCGGGCCGGCACCACACGTCGCCGAAGAGATG
>DATGGF010000494.1:0-2730 GCA_035308625.1 Acidimicrobiales bacterium
ATGTAGTCGACGCCGAGGGCCTCGAGGACCTGAGCCTCGGCGAAATGGCCGATCCGAGCCTTGGCCATGACGGGGATGGTCACCGTCTGCTCGATGGCCTCGATCAAGGCCGGGTCGCTCATGCGGGCCACGCCACCTTGAGCCCGGATGTCGGCCGGCACCCGCTCCAGCGCCATGACGGCCACCGCGCCGGCATCCTCGGCGATGCGGGCCTGGTCGGGAGTGACCACATCCATGATCACGCCGCCGCGCAGCATCTCGGCCAGTCCGCGCTTGACGCGGGTTGTTCCCGTCTGTCGCTCGGCCATGGCATGCAGTCTACCCCTGGCCTTCTGGCGCCCTGACGGGGCGTTGTAACCCTGGAGGGGCGTCAGCTCACGACTTGTCGAGCCCGGCGTTCACCATTCGTCGAGCGCCGCCGCACGGACCGACGGAGCGTCCAGCAGGCCGATGGCGACGTCGCCTTCCGGGCGCCTCCCCTGCTCGTCGGGGAGCACGGCAGTCCACAGCCAGCGCGTGACCTGCCACACCCGGCCGCTATTGGAAGGAGCCGTGCCGGTGGTCACCGGTGCCCCCAGCACGCCGAGCGCATGGCGAAGCCCGGGTGGGTACCGGGTGACTCGTACCGCCAGACGGTCGGTGGCGAACTCGCGGCCCGAGCCCGCCAGCCGGTGGACGACGCCCGACCCGCCGGGTACGAAGACCGCCGCCAACATCAGCGCGGCGGCGACGGTGGCGGGCCCGATGTCGTTGCGCTTGATGTGGGTCAGTTCGTGGGCCAGCACCCCTTCGAGCTCGACCGGCCCCAAAGCGGTCAGCAGGCCACTCGTCATGACCAACGCGGCGCGGCCCCGACCGAGTCCGAGCACCAACGCATTGGGGAGCTCCATGTCGACGACGTAGAGCTCGGGTAGTCCCAGACCCATCGATGCGCACAGGCCCTCGACCAAGGTGGAGGGGCCGGGGACTTCCTCCTCGTCCACCGGACGGGCGCCGAGCGACCGGAGGATCAGCACGCCGGCACGCCGCCACAGCAGCATCGCCACCACGATCCCGACCACCGCGCCGGCGATGACGCCGCCGAGCGGCGATCCCGCGGCGAAGGCCACCACGGCGATCACGACGAAAGACACGACACCGGGAGCCGCGGCGATCGTGACGGCGCGGCGCCGGTTGGCCCCGGCGGCTTCCGCCGCGTCGTCGACCAGCCTCGGTCCCGCGGCGGCCTGGTCCGGCCCGCCCGGTCGCCGTGACGGTTCGGGAGCGACAGCGGTGGCCCGCCCCGCGCCCTGCCCCCCGCGCGCCGGCGCACCCGCTGCTTGCTTGGCGCCACTGCGCCCGGACGACTGGCCCCTCTGGCCCTGGCGCTGCCCCTGACGCTGTCCTTGGCCCTGGCGCTGTCTCTGTCCCTGGCCCTGCGCTTGGCCCGAGCGCGCTGCGCCTGAACCAGAGGGCTGACGTCGCCGACGCCGTCGGGAGGACCCCCCCGACGAGTTCCCCGAGGATCCCCCTGAAGACGAGGGCTTGCCCGAACCAGACCCGGGCCGGGGAGGATCAGCCATGACCTGCGAAGTGTACGGCCTCGTACACCTCGACATAGCGGGCTGCCACCTCGGTCATGGACCACTGTGCCGCCCGGGTGGCGGCCGCGTCGAGAGCCGACGGCGCCGCGTATCCGTCGCCGCCCTGCGCGTCGCGCAAGGCTTGGTCGAGCCCGATGCGCAAAGCAGCGACGTCTCCGGGCGGTACCAGCAAGCCGTGATCGCCCACCACGGCCCCATACCCGGCGAGCGCGCTGGCTACGACCACGGCCCGGGCCGCCATGGCTTCGACCAGGACGACTCCGAACGACTCGCCCCCGAGCGAAGGCGCGCATACCACCGACGCCGCCACCATGCGAGCGGCGAGCTCGTCATCGTCGACCACGCCCAGCCATTCGACGTCCGTCCGTCCGGCGAAGCGGCGGCGCAGGTCGTCGGTAGCCGGACCTTGCCCTGCCACCCAGAGGGTGGCGCCGAGCTCGCCATCGAGTCCGCAGAAGGCGTCGAGCAGCACGCCGAGTCCCTTGCGCGGCTCGTGTCGCCCGACGAAGAGCACTACCGGCCGCGGCGTCGGCCACGGATCGGCCGACTCGAAGCGGTCGAGCTCCACGCCGTTGCCGATCACCCTGTAGTCGCTGTCGTCGCCCCCGGCTACGGCCTCGGCGGTGGCCCGTGCCTCATCGGAGACGGCCGTCCGAGCGGCCAGGCGAGCGGCCAGCCGGGATGCCGCCGGCGCCAGAAAGCGCCCGCCGGCCACCGTGCCGGCCCGGTGGAAGGTGCCCACCTTGGGCTCACTGCGCAGCAAGCAGGCCCAGGTCGGCCCGGGAGCGAGGGGCTCGTGGAGGTGGACCACGTCGGGACGGAGGCGGGCGAGCGCCCGGGCGGCTCTCGTTTGCGGCACGGGGCCGAGCGCGAGCCGGGCCGTCGACCCATTGGCCGGCACCGGGACCGAGCGGCCCAGGGACACGAGGCCCTCCGGCGCGTGCGGCACGGGACCGTCGACCGGGCCGAGCACCACCGGCTCGTGTCCAGCCGCTTCGAGCGCCCGGGCCAGGGCCAGGACCTGACCCTGGACGCCCCCGGGATACGACAAGCTGTAAGGCGACACCAGGGCGACCCGCACCGCGGCTCAGGGTAGGCGCCGGGTCAGGACCGCGTGGTTGGATGAACGGTTGATGGCACGTAACAG
>DATGGF010000495.1:0-4683 GCA_035308625.1 Acidimicrobiales bacterium
CGCTGGGGCTCGAGGAGGACTTGTGGGCGTGGCGGGCCGACACCTTGCAGTCGGACGAAGCCGACCGGGGACGCGCCGCGCTGCGGGTGATGATCGGCCAGCTCGGCGAGCTGGCTGTCGGAGGGACGCGACCACCGGCCGACGTGTTCGGGCCGTTCGTCGATCTCGCGCTGGAGTTGCGCGACGCGGCCCGTCGCGACCGTCGCTTCGGCGAAGCCGACTCGGTGCGCGAGCGGCTCACGGCTCTCGGTGTCGAGGTGCACGACACCCCCGACGGGTCGTCGTGGAGCGCGCCGCGGTCGAGCGATGGGCCGAACGGCCCGGGAGCGACTCCCTGAGCCGACGAAGGCGACTGCTAGCCTCGGAGCGCCCAGCAGGTCGAGCCCCCATCGTCTAGCGGCCTAGGACGCCGCCCTTTCAAGGCGGTAACACGGGTTCGAATCCCGTTGGGGGTGCTTCGTGAACTAGACCCCGTTTCGCGGACCAAGCTCGCGGGCCCGCTTCCCGGCCGAGCTGGGACAGCTTCAAGGCGTCGGGGCTCTTGACCGGCTGGCGGTAGCCATCGACGCTGTCGGCAGGACGAACCGCCGGCGCGATGCAACACGGGCGCGACGCAGTGACCGACGCGCGACCGCCACGTGACAACCGCCCAAACACTTGGCGAGCATCGGATGAACTCTCTGTCGGCGACGTTCCGCCGGCTCGCCCTCGGGGAACCGAACGTCGGGCGACCGTGCCCTTGCTCGACCCCAAGGAGGATGCAAAAGATGCGCAAACGACTCTTGCTGTCCGCGGCCGCGTCGCTGACCGCGGCTGGCGGCTTGCTCGGCGTGGGACTGTCAACGGTCATGGCCAGCTCGCCGGCCTCGGCGGCGCCGACGGCCAAGCCCGCAGCCAGCGGGCCGTGCGGGACGCTGCCGCTGTCGTCGACCCACTACACCCACGTGATCTGGGTCTGGATGGAGAACCACAGCTACAACACCATCATCGGCTCGTCAAGCGCGCCCTATATCAACTCGCTGGCCCAGCAGTGCGGGTTGGCCACCAACTACCACAACATCAGCCACCCGAGCTTGCCCAACTACGTCGCGGCCACCAGTGGTCTGGGTCTGACCGGCATCAAGCAGTTCAAGTCCGACTGCAACCCGTCGAAGAAGTGCAGCACCTCGGCGCCGAGCATCTTCGGCCAGGGCGAGACGTGGAAGGCCTACGAAGAGACGATGCCCTCCAACTGCTTCGGGGCCAATTCGGGGGAGTACGCGGTCCGGCACAACCCGCCGCCGTACTTCAGCACGCTGGCGGGCTGTCCGACCTTCGACGTGCCCTACCCCCAGCTGAGCAGTGACCTGGCGGCCAACACGCTCCCGGCGTTCTCGTTCGTCACCCCGAACGTGATCGACGACATGCACGACGGCACCATCCAGGACGGTGACACCTGGCTGTCCAACAACCTGCCCACCATCTTCAACAGCTCGGCGTACCAGAGCGGCTCCACCGCCGTGTTCATCACCTGGGACGAGGGCGAAGGTGGGACGAGCAACGACTGTGCTCAGAACACGACCGATGTCGGCTGTCAGGTGGCCACAATCGTGGCCACGCCGAGCACCGCGCCCGGCACAGTGTCCGGAACGTTGTTCAATCACTACTCGATGCTCAAGACCACGGAGGACCTGCTGGGCCTCCCCGAGCTGGGCCTGGCCTCGTCCAATGCCAGCATGGCCTCGGCCTTCAACCTGTAGTCCTTTCAGTTCGGCGGTCACGGGCCGCCAGGGCAGCGCTCCGGGTGCTGTCCTGGCGGCCTTCGCCGTGTTGGCTGGCGGCTCAGTCGACGAACCCGGCCCTCGGCTCCCCGACCCGCCTGCACTACGATGTCGAGGCTGTGCGACGGTCCGCAGGACGAGATACACCCTGAACAGGGACGACGCCCAGGGTCCTGTGGTGCAGTTTGGAGTGCACGCCGGCCTGTCAAGCCGGAGGTCGCGGGTTCAAATCCCGTCAGGACCGCCCGCCCCGGAAGGTTGCGGGGCCGAGGTCGGGTAGCTCAGTTGGCAGAGCGCGCGCCTGAAAAGCGTGAGGTCACCGGATCGACGCCGGTCCCGACCACTGAGCATGGGTTTGCCGGGAGGATCGCCGGCGGCTCAGGGGCTCCGTCCAGGTCGAGCAGGGTCTAATCGCTCGGTATCGCGCCCGGCTGTCGTTACAGGGCGGGTGCGGTGCTGGGCTGCTAGAGCACCTCGGCAAGTTGCGCGCCGGGCCACACGAGTACACCGGCCGCCGTTGTCGCTCGTTTCTGTTGGCGCGAGTGCCCTGAGCCTGGTCGGTACTGGGCCATAGCCCCCTAGGGCGCTTCCGGTCGCCTCGGCAGGGCTGTGGCCTAACCTGGTGCTTTCCAGGCGGGGGGTAATTCTTGAACACCGAGGGCGCGACGATCCTGTTCACGGACATGGTGGGGTCGACGGCGTTAGCGTCGGCCTTGGCACCCGACGCCGCCGACCGGCTACGCCGGGAGCATTTCTCGATCCTGCGCCAAGCGGTCGCCGAGACCGGCGGCACCGAGGTGAAGAACCTCGGCGATGGCGTCATGGTCGCGTTCAGCTCCACCGCCGCCGCGTTGTCGTGTGCCGTGGCCATGCAACAAGGCGTGGAACGCGACAACCGGAAGCGGGCGCACTCGGTGGGATTGCGAGTGGGTCTGAGCGCCGGAGAAGTAACCAGAGAAGACGACGACTACTTCGGGGAGCCGGTCGTCGAAGCAGCCCGGCTGTGCGCCACCTGCGAGAGCGGGCAGATCCTGGCCGCAGACGTGGTTCGGGCCATGGCCGGTCGACGCAACCGTCACGAGTGTCGACCCCTCGGGGAACTGACCCTGAAGGGGCTGCCCGATCCCGTCGAGACGGTTCAAGTGCTGTGGGAACCACGCGGCGGGGCAGAGACTTCGACCTTCATCCCTCTGCCCAGCCGGTTGGCCGTGCGCCCGGCCGTCGGTGTCGTTGGACGAGAGACCGAGATGCAGACCCTGACCGAGGCCGCCAAGCGTGTCGCCGCTGGCGAAGGCCGCGAGGTCCTTGTGGTCTCTGGTGAGGCCGGTTTGGGCAAGACCACCCTCGTCGCCGAGGCCGCCCGGGCCGTTTTCGACTCCGGGGCCTGCGTGTTATTCGCGCACTGTGAGGAGGACCTCGCCACTCCCTACCAGCTCTTCGCCGAGGCCCTCAGGCACTACGTCACCCACGCTCCCGAGGACCAGCTCCGCGCCCATGTCGAGGAACACGGGTCGGAACTGTCCTTGCTGGTGCCCGCACTGGCCAGCAGAATCCCGGACCTCCCACCGTCGAAGGCCACCGACTCCGACACCGAAAGGTTCCTGCTCTTCGCCGCCGCTGTCGGCCTGTTGGCCTCAGTGTCAGCGAATCAACTTGTCGTCCTCGTCCTTGACGATCTCCAGTGGGCCGACAAGGGCAGCTTGCTGCTGCTTCGGCACCTGGCCGCTTCGGACGTCGCCATGCGACTCTTGGTCGTCGGGACATATCGGGACAGCGAACTCTCTACCGCCCACGCCCTCGTGGAAACCTTGGCCACCCTGCGCCGTCTGGATGGAGTGGCCCGTATCGACTTGGTCGGTCTCGACGACACCGGGGTGATCGCCCTAATGGAGGCGGCGGCCGGGCACCGCCTCGATGCCCAATCCGTGGGGCTCGCCCACGCCATCTACCGGGAGACCGACGGCAACCCGTTCTTCGTGACCGAGGTGCTGCGCAACCTCAGCGAGACCGGTGCCATCCGCCAGAACGCGGAAGGCCGATGGGTGGCAGAGGGCTCGCTCGACGCCATGGCCCTTCCCGATTCCGTGCGCGAGGTGATCGGGGCCCGAGTGCTGCGGCTGGGGAAGGAAGCGGGACGGGTGCTGGCAGTGGCATCGGTCATCGGTCGCGATTTCGATCTGGACTTGCTCGCCCGAGCCACGACAACGGCGGAAGATGACCTCCTCGACATTCTCGACACCGCCGCGGCAGTGGCGCTCGTGCGAGAACTGGCCGACAACCCGGGGCACTACAACTTCACGCACGCCCTCATTCAGCAGACCTTGTACGAGGACCTGGGTCCTACGCGCCGGGCTCGGGCGCATCGGCAGGTGGCCGAGGCCTTGGAGAGCCTCTGCGGCGACCGTCCCGGTGCCCGGGTGGGTGAAGTGGCCCGCCACTGGTTCAGCGCCAGCCAACCGGTCGACCTGGTCAAGGCCATCAACTACTCGCGCCAAGCGGGGGATGCCGCCGTGGCTGCGTTGGCCCCAGCCGACGCGCTGCGATACTACGCCCAGGCCCTCGACCTGTACCCACAAGCCACCGACCCCGATCCCGCCCTGGGACTCGATCTGGCCATTGGACTGGGCACGGCCCAACGCCAGGCCGGTGACCCCGACCATCGCCAGACGCTCCTCGACGCTGCTCACAAGGCCGTCGACCTCGGCGACACCGAGCGCCTCGTGGCCGCTGCACTCGCCAACAGTCGGGGCTATTACAGCAATGCCGGGGTCATCGACGCCGAAAAAGTTGAGGTGTTGGAGGCGGCGCTCGACCGGCTCACCACGGACACCACCGAACGCGCCCTCGTGCTTGCCACCCTCTGCGGGGAACTTGCTCACGGCAGTCCACTGGAACGCCGCCAGGTCTTAGCCGATGAAGCTCT
>DATGGF010000496.1:0-5099 GCA_035308625.1 Acidimicrobiales bacterium
ACCGCACCCGGTTGCCCGCGTCCGGACGGGCCGCTGGGCATGGTCCGCCCGCCTCGGCGTGCGGGGACAGCTCTTCTGTCGGACATGACCCTCCGGAGCCGGGCGGAACGGGTGAGCGGCAGGCCCCGGGGCGATCGTGCCCCGTGGACCTGTCAATTCTATGAACGCCGAGGCCACCAGCGGTGTCGCGTCAGGTATTCGTCAGCTTCCCGGCGCTAGACCTGGGGTGTGCGGGTGCTCGTGGCCGAGGACGACCCCGGGCTCCGGTCGGTGCTCGAGCGGGGCCTGCGGGAGAGCGGCTACGTGGTCGACGCCGTCCCCGACGGCACCGAAGCCCTGGCCTACCTCCGCACCTACGACTACGAGGTCGCGGTGCTCGACTGGCGCATGCCCCGGCGGACCGGGCTCGAAGTGGTGCAGGAGCTGCGTCGGCACGGCTCGCAGGTGCCGGTGCTCATGCTGACCGCCCGCGACACCACGGCCGACCGCGTCACCGGTCTAGACGAAGGCGCGGACGACTACCTGGTGAAGCCGTTCCAGTTCGACGAGCTGCTGGCCCGCCTGCGCGCCCTGCAACGACGTCCGGCAAACACGGTTGGCCCGGCGCTGACCGTGGGAGATGTGACTCTCGACCCGGCCAGCCGCGTGGTGCGCGTCGGAACCGAAGAGCCCGCCCTCACCGCCACTGAGCTAGCCATCCTGGAGCTGCTCCTCCGGCGTAGCCCCGGGGTGGTCGATCGCCGGGCCATCGCGGTGCAGGTGTGGGACTTCGAAGCCGATGCGGTGGGGTCCAACACCATCGACGTGCACATGGCCCGCTTGCGCTCGAAGCTGGCCGCGGCGACGGCGCGACTCGAGACTGTCCGCGGGGTGGGCTACAGGATCGTGACGTCGTGACGCGCCGCTGGCGAGCCGGCGTGGCGGAGCGGCCTCGAAGCCACGTGGGTCACGCCGTGCGCACCGCACTCGTGGCCGCCGGCGTGATCGCCGTGCTCTACCTGGCCGTGGTCTCGGCCTTCGACGCAGTCGTCGTCCATCGCCTGTTGGGCCAGGTCGACTCCCGGCTGGCCGATCGTCTGCACGATGCCGCGCTGGCGCCCGGTACGGAAGCGGGCTTGGCCAGCACCCCTTCGGTCCCCGCCACGTCGCAGGGGGATGCCGACGTTGATGCCGCCCCTGTCTTCGTCTGGCGGGTGAACGGCGCCGGCCGGGTCACGGCCCAGGAGCCCGGGGCCCCTCGTCTGGTGCCGGGGGCGTGGACGCGGCGGGGGACCGACACGACCGCAACGCTCGGCGCGAGCGTGTTCCGGCTGGCCGCCGTGCCGTCGTCGGGCGGCTGGCTGGTGGCGGGCGCCAGCCTGGCCGAGGAGCGTCACGTCACCGGGCTGCTGGTGGCTGCCGAGGCGGTGGCCGGGCCATTCGTCGTTCTGGCCATGTTCCTCGGCGCCCTGTTGATCGGAGTCAGGGCCTCGCGCCCGGTGGAACAGGCTCGGCGGCGTCAGCTCGAATTCACGGCCGACGCGTCCCACGAGTTGCGCACCCCCCTCAGCGTGATCGAAGCCGAAGTGTCCCTGGCGCTGCGGTCACCACGGGACGCGGCGAGCTACCGGGGGACCATCGAGCGAGTAGGCCACGAGAGTGCACGCCTGCTTCGCCTGGTGGACGACATGCTGTGGCTGGCCCGATTCGATTCGACACCACCCCCGCCATCCGACGAGCCAGTGGACCTGTCGACGGTGGCCGACCGTTCCATCGAGCGATTCCGCACATTGGCGGGGGCCCGTCAGGTCACCTTGCAGCGCGCCGGGCCGGACGCGGGAGTCGCGTGGGTGAGCGCGCCTCCCGAGTGGGTCGAGAGACTCGCCGGTGTTCTGGTCGACAACGCCTGTCGTTACGCTCCGCTTGGAGGACACGCGCGGGTCTCGGTCGAACCGCGCTCCGGACGCGTGGCGTTGGTGGTGGAGGACGACGGCCCCGGCATCGCTCCCGACGAGCAGGCAAGGCTCTTCGATCGCTTCCATCGAGCCAGTGACGAGCCTGGTGGCACCGGCCTGGGGCTCGCCATCGCCGACTCGATCGTGCGGTCGACGGGCGGGCGTTGGCGTGTCGGGCGTTCAGAGTTGGGCGGGGCAAGGCTCGAGGTGTCGTGGCACCGGTCGGCTCGTGGTCATCCCCCCGGGCGGGGGCCGGCCAGCCAGGGCCCGACGCGATCGAGCAACACCAACCCCAGTGGGATCCCGGCGGCGACGGTCGACACCAGCACCCACTGACGCAACGTCGCCCGGCGGACCTGGCGCCGCCATGGACCGACCCAGTCGCGCGGGGCCAACCGCGCCGTGTCGAGCAGGTGCCCGAGCACGTGCACGGTCATGAGACCGAACCACAGGACGAAGCTCGCCTTGTGCACGAAGAGGATCGAACGGCGGAGGCCTTCGGGGACGACCAGCAGCGCGATCCCACTGGCCAGCACCACCAGGGTCGACGCCACCACGAAGGGGCCGAAGAGACGGAGGACGAGCGGAGGTGGACCCTTGCGACGGTACGCGGGTGCTCCGATGTAGTACCGGGCGAAGCGGTAGCCGGTGGTCGCCATCTTCACCAGCACCGCCGGCAGGAGCAGCATGCCGATGAACACGTGCGGGGTGAGCAGCGGCCGGATCTCGACGATGGTGACGCCCTCGGCGGCGAGGAGCACCAGGAGCACGGCTCCGAGGGCCGCCGTCAACCGGGCGTTGGCCTCGACGCCGGCGTCGTCGCCGGCGGCGGGAACCGAGCGGGCGCGGCCCGGACCTTCCCGGGCGTCGCTGCCGGCCATCGGCGGAACGTAGACCGCCGCACCTGACGAAGCCATGAAGCGCGCCGAGCCCTTGGGTCGCTCGGGCCGGTGGCGTAACGTGCCGTACTCGTGACGGCTGGTACTGGGGAGGCGGCGGGTCGGGTCGTGCGCACCGCCGCCCCGGGCGAGCGCAAGGACATCGCCACCTCCCTGGCCGACGCCTTCTTCGACGACCCGGTCATGGCTTGGATCCTGAGCGACGACCGGAGCCGGAGGCGACGCCTGGCCGGTCTCTTCTCCACGCTGATGAAGGGCCACTACCTGCCGCTCGGCACGGTGTGGACGACCGACGACCACGCCGGTGCCGCCCTGTGGGCCCCGCCGGGCCGGGCCATCATCCCCGCGCCGACCGTGTTGCGGCACCTGCCCACCCTGGTGCACGCCCTGGGACGCCGTGCGCTGGTGGCCCTGCGAGCACTCAGCCATGTCGAGCACATGCATCCCAAGGAGCCCCACTGGTACCTCGGGGTGCTCGGCACCCGCCAGGCCGACCAGGGCAAAGGGGTGGGTTCGGCCTTGCTCTCGCCGGTGCTCACCCGCTGCGACGAGGAAGGGCTCCCTGCCTTCCTCGAGTCCTCCAAGGAGCGCAACATCGCCTACTACCGGCGCTTCGGCTTCGAGGTGACGAGCGAGATCCAGCTCCCGATGGGCGGTCCCACGGTGTGGCCGATGTGGCGCGACCCTCGGCCTCCGGGCGACCGGGCGTAATCGGTCTCCCGCTCAGGCGCGCTCGGGGATGACCGCAGCCGAGGTGTACACGGTGCGCCCCATCGGGTTCGTGTCGTCGCCACGGGCCACGCTCGACGACGACGCGTGGGGTGATGTGCGCAGCACCGTGACGCTCGTTGGGCCCTTGGGTGCCGACGCCCTGAAGGGGTTGGACGAGTTCACTCATATCGAGGTCGTGTTCCTCTTCGACCAGGTCGACCCGGACGAGGTGTGCACGGGGAGCAGGCATCCCCGGGGGAACCCGGCCTGGCCCGACGTCGGCATCCTCGCCCAGCGGGCCAAGGACCGGCCCAACCGGATCGGCACGACGATCTGCCGGTTGATGTCGGTCGACGGCGCGTCGATCGTCGTCGAAGGTCTCGACGCGGTGGACGGCACCCCCGTACTCGACGTCAAGCCGTACATGCCCGAGTTCGGGCCACACGGCCCGGTGCGGCGACCGTCATGGGCTGCCGAGCTCATGGCCGAATACTTCTGACCTTCCTGCGGTGATGCCGATCGAGGCGGAATCGGCCGTGCATGTCATCGAACTTGCGCCGCTGGTCGTGAAAGACACCATGTACACAGCGTTCGTTGCGTCGCCCTGTGGCCGCCTGCTCGGGCTGCCCGGGTCCACATAGGCTGGCTGGTGGTGACCGCGACGTCAGAGGGCCCCGGTGCCCTGTCGGTGACCCCACTCGGGGGTGCCGACCCACCCGGCGCGTCCGCCGACCCCGCGGCCCTGGCCCGCACGTTCGAGGCGGTGGCGGCCAACGTGCGGTTGGCCTACGTCGGCCGGGCGGAGACGGTCCGCCTGGCCCTGTGCTGCCTCGGTGCCCACGGCCACCTGTTGGTGGAGGACCTGCCCGGCATGGGCAAGACGACACTGGCCAAGGCGCTTGCCTGCTCACTCGGGCTCGGATTCGCCCGCGTGCAGTTCACCGCCGACCTGCTGCCCGCCGATGTCACCGGTGCCGTGATGCTCGATCGTCCGACCGGGGAGCTGGCTTTCCGGCGAGGCCCCGTGTTCACCAACGTGCTCGTAGCCGACGAGCTCAACCGGGCGTCGCCGAAAGCACAGTCCGCGCTCCTCGAGGCGATGGAGGAGCGCCAGGTGAGCGCCGAAGGCGTGAGCCACCCCCTGCCCCGGCCGTTCATGGTCGTCGCCACGCAGAACCCGTTCGACGCGGCCGGGACCTTTCCCCTTCCGCACAGCCAGCTCGACCGGTTCCTCGTGCGTCTGTCGGTGGGCTATCCCGACCGGGCCCTCGAAGAGGAACTGCTCGACGGCCGCTCGGCCCGTCCCCGTCCCGACGAGCTTCCCGTCGTGGCCGCACCTGGATTTGCCGACGCCTTTGCCGCCGCCATCGAGGGGACGCATGTGTCGGCGTCGGTGCGCGGCTACGTGCTCGACATCGTGGCGGCCTCCCGCACCCATCCCGATCTCGCGGTGGGGGCGTCACCTCGCGCCGCGCTGGCCATGGTGCAGGCGGCCGCGGCCATGGCTGTGGCCGCCGGACGAGAATTCGTGGTGCCCGAGGACGTGAAGCACGTG
>DATGGF010000497.1:0-4169 GCA_035308625.1 Acidimicrobiales bacterium
GCTGGTGGCTGCGGCCGCGTGTTTCACGCGGGCCCGGACGCTGGTGGAGCTCACGTGGTTCTGGGGCCTGGCCGGCACGCTGGAGGCGGTCATCACACCCGACCTGTCGTCGGGCTTTCCCCATCTCGTCTTCTTCGAGTACGTGGTGGGACATCTGGGGATCGTGCTGGCCGCCGCCTTCCTGGTGCTCGGCATGGGCCTGGTGCCCCGCCGCGGCGCGGCGGCCCGCGTCCTCGGGATCACCTTCGGCTACACCGCGGTGGTGGGCCTCGTCGACGCGCTGACCGGAGCCAACTACATGTTCCTGCGCCGTCCGCCGGGGGAGTGGACCATCCTCCGGCTCCTCGGGCCATGGCCGTGGTACACGGTGAGCGCGGCCGCGGTCGCGGTGGTGCTCGTGTTGCTTCTCGACATGCCTTTCCGCGCCGGACGGCGCTCAGCCGATGCGCAGGGGCTGGCGCTCGCCTCCCGCCCCGCTCGCCATCGGACGGGCGCGGCGCGCCCGGCCCACTGAGGCCGCACCGTGGCGCTCACCCGCCGCCGGGTTGCCACCCCGGCGCGATCCGCGCCCCCCGACGCACCGCGGCTGGGCCCGCTGGTCCTCCACGGCTGGCTGGATCCGTCGGTGGTGGTGCTGGCGCTGTTCGCCATGGCGTCGGGCTTCGGGCAGTTCGGCGCCATCTCGGCGCTGAGCGACGTGGCCAAGGCCTTCGGGCACGCCAGCCGTGGCACCACCATCTCCGACCAGGCCGGGCTGTCGGGCACGGTGCTCGGTGTCGGGTTGGCCGTGTTGCGCATCGCCTCGCTCGGCGGTCTGCCTCTTTCGGGACTGGCCGACCGGTTCGGCCGCCGGTCGATGCTCATCCTCACGTGCGCCTTCGGCTTGGCGCTCACCGTCCTGGCCGCGCTGAGCCCGGGGTTCTGGTGGTTCATCGCCATCTTGGCCCTGGGGCGGCCGTTCCTGTCAGCCACCAACGCGTTGGCTCAGGTCGGAGCGGCGGAGGAGACGGGCACGCGCGACCGGGCCAAGGCCATCGCGCTCATCGCCGCCGGCTATGCGTTGGGGTCCGGCGTCACCGCCGTGCTCGAAGGCCTGGCGGTGGGGACGCTCGGGTTCCGCGGCATCTTCGCCCTCGCCTCGGTGCCCTTGGTCGGTGTGCTCCTGTTGCGGCGGTGGGTGGTGGAGTCGGATCGCTTCACCATCGCCGCGGCGGCGCTCGACCATCCCACGCCGGTGTTCGGCGCCGTGCGCCGGCCCTACCGGGGCCGCCTGGTGCTGGTGGCCACCTTGGCCCTGGCCGTATCGGTGGTGACCGGGCCGGCCAACAACTTCGTGCTCCTCTACGCCAAGAGCTTCCTCCACCTGTCGGGAGGGGCACGCTCGGCCATGGTGGTGGTGGCGGGGCCGATCGGCCTGATCGGGTTGCTGGCCGGGCGGTGGCTGGCCGACCGGGTGGGGCGGCGCTTCGCCGCCGCGCTTTCCATGGTGGGCATGGCCACGGCCGCCATGGTGGCCTACAGCGGGTCGCACGTGGGCCTCTACCTCGGGTACGAGCTGGCCGCGATTTCCGGCGGGTGCTTCGCTCCCGGCGCCGGCGCGCTGGCCAACGAGCTGTTCCCCACGTCGGTGCGCGCGTCGGTGGCGGGATGGAACGTGGCCGCCAGTGTGGTCGGTGCGGTACTCGGCCTGGTGGTGTTCGGATCGGTGGCCGATGTGGGGAACCGCTTCTCGGTGGCGGCGGTGTGCACCTTCGGGCCCATGATCCTCGCCGCCGGCCTCTTCTTCCTCCTGCCCGAGACCAAGGGCCGGGAACCCGAGGAATTGTGGCCGGACGCCCAGCAGTAGCGTCCCGCTGATGGATCTGGTCGACACGTTGCGCGGCACCGGGGCGGTGCGGGAGTTCCTGCCCGAGCCCGTGCCCGACGAAGTGGTCCACCGCATCCTCGACACCGCTCGCTTCGCTCCCAACGGGGGGAACCGCCAAGCGTGGCGCGTCGTGGTCGTGCACGACCCCGAACTGCGTCGCGCCTTGCGCGACCTGTACACCGCGCCCTGGTACGACTACCTGGCCATCGGGTCGGCCGGGCTTACGCCGTGGGCGCCGGTAACCGACCGCCGAGCCGAAGCCGAGGCGCTGGCCCAGGCCCCGGCCATCGCCGCGGCCTCGGCCGCCGGACCCGGTGGGTTCGCCGAGCACCTCGACGAAGTGCCCGTGCTCCTCGTCCTGTTGGCCGACCTGCGTCGCCTCGCCGCGGTCGACCGCGACCTCGGGCGCTACACGCTCGTGGGCGGCGCCTCCGTCTACCCGTTCGCCTGGAGCGTGCTGCTGGCGGCGCGGGCCGAGGGCCTAGGCGGGGTGATGACGACGGTGGTCACCCGGCGCGAGGACGACGTGCGGGCGCTACTGGGTGTGCCCGACACGTTCGCGGTGGCCGCCATGGTGGCGCTGGGGCGGCCCGTGCACCAGCCCACACGGCTGCGCCGGATCCCGGTGGACGAGTTCGCCACCGTCGATCGCTTCGACGGCGCACCGTTGTGCCCGGGCTGATTGGACGACGGGTGGCCCGTCCCACCGACGAGTTCGAGTTCCACCCTGACGACACCGGCGACAGCGTCGGGCGCGTCCTCGTCTGGATGGACCGTCTGGCCGCTGGGCATCACGGCTGGGTCAACCTGCAGCCCGGCATCCGCGAAGAGGACGCGCCGGCGGGTCCCGGCGGGCTCGGGCTCCTCTTCGCCCTGCCGGCCCACGACGTCCCGGTGTGCACCTGGGTGACGGGCCGCGTCGGGCGCCACGGCCTCGAACCCGACTCGGTCGGGCTGCAACACGCGACCGGTACGCGGGTGGTGCGCCGGCTGGCCGGCCTCGATGTGGCGCTGCCCCCAGGCTGGCGATGGACCCAGGACCATCCGCGCCGGGGGCTGGTGGTGCGCACCCCACCCGGGACGTCGCACGAGGAACAACTGCGATGGCTGATCCGGGCCGGCACCGCTTTGGCCACGGTGCCGCTCACCGGGGACTGGCGGGCGCTCGTCTACGAAGGTCGCTGACCCGTCCGGATAGCCTGCAGCGGTGGAGTTCGACCTTTCACCGGAGTTGGCGCAGTTGCAGCAGACGGTGCGCCGTCTGGCCCACGACAAGGTCCGCCCGCGCGCCCGCGAGATCGACGTCACGGGCGCCTATCCGCAGGACCTGTTCGACGCGTTCCGTGACGCCGGCCTGCTCGGGCTGTGCATCCCCGAGGCCTACGGCGGTGGCGGGGCCGGGATCCTCGGGCTGACGCTGGCCATCGAGGAGGTGGCCAAGCACTCCAACACCGCCGCGCTCATGTTGCTGCTCACGCGCCTGCCCACCGGTCCGGTCATGATCGCCGGCTCCGAGGAGCAGAAGCAGCGGTACCTGCCCGCCGTCGCCGAGGGCACCGCCCGCGCCGCCTTCGGGTTGTCGGAGCCGCAGGCCGGGAGCGACGTCATGGGCATGCGCACCCGAGCCGTGCCCGATCCCGACCGGCCCGGCGGCTGGGTGCTGACCGGGCTCAAGTGCTGGATGTCGGGCGTGCGCGAGGCCGACTGGTACACCGTGTTCGCCAAGACGGGTGACCCGGCCAGCCGGGCGCACGACTCGGTGACCGCCTTCGTGGTCGAACGGGCGTGGCCGGGCGTGAGCGTCGGGCGCACCGATCACAAGATGGGGGTGCGCGGCGTCGACACCGGCGAGCTCGTGCTCGAATCGGTGCGGGTGCCGGCGGAGAACGTCATCGGCGAAGTGGGCGGGTTCCGCCTGGCCATGCTCGGGCTCAACGCCATGCGGCCCATCGTGGCGGCACGCGGCATCGGGCTGGCCGAAGGCGCGCTCATGTACGCCACTGAATACGTGAAGGAACGCGAGGCCTTCGGCCAGACCATTGCCGACTTCCAGGGGATCCAGTGGGAGATCGCCAAGTGCGCCGTCGACATCGAGGCGGCCCGACTGCTCACCTATCGCGCCGCGGCGCTCGCCGACGCGGGCAAGTTCACCAAGGAGTGGGTGCCCTATCTGTCGATGGCCAAGTACCACGCCACCGAGCTGGCCGTGCGGGCCTCGGGCCTCGCCGTGCAGCTCCTGGGGGCGGCCGGGTACATGGAGGACCACCCCACCGAGCAGTGGTACCGGGACGCCAAGCAGCTC
>DATGGF010000498.1:0-1605 GCA_035308625.1 Acidimicrobiales bacterium
TGCCTTTCGGCGGGCGGCATTCGCTTCTTGGAGCGTCCTGTCCCACTGGGGAGATGGACCTTCCTTACGGTCGGTTTACTGGTCGAGACCAGACCCCATTGGGGTTTCCACGTTCCGCGCGCGTGAGATACGATCGGGGAGGATGCCCTCTATACTGCGGGAGCGAGGTGTCCGGTCCGCCGCTTTAAAGAACGTCGGTACTCATATGCTCCGTACTGCCGTGTCAGTCGCCTTCGGCAGTTAGCCATTTCGCAGCCTCGTCAAGGGTTCACTTGCGTTCATCCGTCCGACCTTCCTCTGGCCCGGTTTGACCGTGCGACCGGCTACTTCCTTAGGCTTTCCCCTTCTGCTCAGCACCCCGCCGTTACCAGCGACGCACACGAAGGGCGAGGACAACCCTGGACACCGGGTTGAGAACCTTTCTGTTCCACTCACAACGTGCGACCTCGTGTCGCAACCTAAAAAAGGCGGTGGGGATCTTCCCTGTGCGGCCCCGGTAAGATACCAGTTCATCAAGGCGCATCAGGGGCAGCAGCGAGTGAGCGTGCTGTGTCGGAAGATCTCCTCGGATAAGTTTGCCTCGGGGACATCGGGGCATCAGGGGCAGCAGCGAGTGAGCGTGCTGTGTCGGGTTCTGAATGTGGCCCGAGGCGCCTACTCTAGTGGGTCCTTTGCGTTGAACACCGATATTCTTGCGAGATTGGCTGTCTCAAAGTTATGTCGACGAGCAAGCCAACTGACCCACTAGTGGGTCACTTGCCACATAACCGAACAATCTCGATTTTGTGACGTCGATTCTCTTGGAGGAACCCATTCGTTCCCGACGGGAGAACCCAACCATGGCACGCCCACAAAAAGAACCGTTACGAACGTTGACACCCTCGGAGCGCCACGAGATGCAAGCCCTCGCCCGCTCTCGGAGCGCTCCCGCCGACCGGATCAGCCGCGCCAAGGCGATCCTCGCTGTCGCTGACGGAGCCACCTTCGGACAGGCGGCCGTCGTGGCAGGGCGACAGCGACGTCAAAGCGTCGCCGATTTAGTCCGGCGGTTCAACCGCGAAGGCATGAGCGCCATCGACGGCCATCATGGCGGCGCTCCCGCCATCGTGTATGGCCCCCAGGAGCAAGCCCGCATTCTCACAGAGTTTGCCCGAACCCCGGATCGTGAGCAGGATCAGACCGCGACCTGGTCGTTGACCACCTTACAGCGCGCTCTGCGGCGCGCTCCGGACGGCTTGCCTGCGGTCAGTACCTACGTGATCTTTCAGGTGCTCCACCAGGCCGGCTATACCTGGCAACAAAATCGGACCTGGTGTCAAACGGGCACGGTCCAACGCAAACGCAAGGAAGGCGTCGTCACGGTCACCGATCCCGACGCCACCGCAAAAAGGGGGCAATCGAGGCCGCCTACACCTTAGCCGAGGCCGCCGGCATTCCGGTCTGGTGCGAGGATGAAGCCGGTCCCTATCAGGCGATCCCGCAGGCAGGACCGTCTTGGCAGAAAGAAGGCGAGCCTGCTCATCGTCCTCACGAATACATCCGAGGCGGCACGGCCAAGTTGCTGACGCTGTTTCGTCCCCAGAGTGGCCATGTGACGGCCTGTGC
>DATGGF010000499.1:0-2272 GCA_035308625.1 Acidimicrobiales bacterium
CATCCCGCTTGCCGTGCTCAGCCACCCCCGGGCCGGCCCGGTGCTGCACGACCTCGTCGTTCCGGGCATCCGCGGCGGGGTCACCTCGACGTCGGTGCTGTTGATCATCGCCATCGTGGGCACCACCGTGGCGCCGTGGCAGCTGTTCTTCCAGCAGTCGAACATCGTCGACAAGCGCATCACGCCGAGGTGGATCAACTACGAGCGGGCCGACACCGTCATCGGGTCGTTCATCACCGTGCTCGGCGCCGGCGCCATGGTGGCCACGTGCGCCTTCGCCTTCGACCACACCCACTTCTTCAAGGCGTTCACCGATGCCGGTGGCGTGGCCCACGCCCTGTCGGCCCGCCTCGGTCACGCGGCCGGCGTCATGTACGCGGTGGTCCTGCTGAACGCATCGATCATCGGAGCCGCGGCGGTCACCTTGGGCACGTCCTACGCCTTCGGCGACGTGTTCGGGGCGCGCCACTCGCTCAACCGCAACTTCTTGGAGGCGCCCGGCTTCTACGCCAGCTTCGCCGGCCTGATGGGAGTGGCGGCCGGCATCGTGCTCATCCCCCACGCACCGCTCGGCTTGATCACCACGTCGGTGCAGGCGCTCGCCGGGGTGCTCCTGCCTTCGGCGTCGGTCTTCCTACTGCTGCTCTGCAACGATCGGGACGTCCTCGGGCCGTGGGTCAACCGTCCGTGGCTGAACGTGGTGGCCACCGCCATCATCGGCGTCCTGCTGGTGCTGTCGCTCACCCTGGTCGTATCGACCATGTTCCCCGGGATCGACGTCACCGTGCTGGTCATGGTCCTGTCCGCGGTGCTCGTGGCCGCCCTGGGCACCGGCGCCGTGCTCTTCGCCCTTCGCCGAACGCCGGCCGCACCGGCGGTCACCGGTGGCGAGCAACGCCGCGAGACGTGGCGCATGCCCCCGCTGGCCCTGCTGGGCCGGCCGGTGTGGTCGCGGGGACGGACGTTGGCCATCTGGGCCATGTGGGTCTACCTGGTGATCGCCGTGCTGTTGCTCGTCGTCAAAGCGGTCGAGCTCGGCACCGGCGGCCACTGAGCATCCGCCCACTTGCAATCAGGCGACGCCCATGGCCGTGCCCGGCTCCGATTCGTCCATGACCACCGCGCCCGATTCCCGGCGCCGGTGGTCCATGAGGTGCCGCCGCCTGGTCACCATCGACGCGCCGAGCGTCGCCAGCGCTCCCACGCCGAGGGCCACACGAGGGCTCGAGGCCTGGGAGATCCATCCAACCAGCGGGCTGCCGATCGGGGTGGTGCCCAGGAAGGCGATGGCGTACAGGGCCATCACCCGGCCCCGCATGGTCGGCTCGACCCGCAACTGCAAGGTGGCGTTGGCCGTGGCGATGAAGGCGATGGACAGCGCGCCCATGGGCACGAGCACGACACAGGCGACCACGAGTGTCGGGCTGAGCGCCACCAACGCGATGAGGGCGCCGAAGCCCATGCCGATGGCGGTGAGGCGATGGATGTCGGGACGGTTGCGGCCGGCCACCACCAGTCCCCCGAGCACGGCGCCGCCGCCCATGAGCGAGGTGAGCGCGGCGTAGGCGCCGGGACCGCCGTGGAAGGTGAGCTTGGCCAGCAGGGCCAGCACCACCTGGAAGTTGTAGGCGAGCGTGCCGACCACGGCGACGAGAATGAGCGGGTCGCGCAGGCCCGGGGTCCGCCACACGTAGCGCAGGCCCGCCCGCAGCTGGCCGCTGCCGCGTGCCACCCGCTGGCTGCGGTGCAGATCCTGTCGCCGCATCATGGCCAGCCCGGCCAGCACCGCCACGTACGAGGCGGCATTGGCCTCGAAGCACACGGCCAGGCCGACGAAGGCGATGAGCAGACCGCCGATGGCGGGCCCGATCACACGCGCCGAGTTCATGACCACGCTGTTGAGGCTCACGGCGTTAGGCAGGTCGTCGCGCCCCACCATCTCGAGCACGAACGTCTGGCGAGCCGGGTTGTCGAACAGGTTGACCACGCCGAGCCCCGATGCCAGGAGGAACACCTCCCATAGGCGCACCACGTGCAGCTGGGTGAGCAGGCCCAAGGCCAAGGCCAGCAACCCGGCGCCGCACTGCGTGGCATAGAGCAGCCGCCGCTTGTCGACACGGTCGGCCACGAGCCCGCCATAGGTGCCGAAGAGCAGCATGGGCAGGAACTGGAGCGCGGTGACCAGTCCGAGATCGACACCCTGGCGCGCCGGCGGGGCCAGGCGCAGGACGAGCCAGGCTTGGGCCACCGACTGCATCCAGGTGCCGCTCAC
>DATGGF010000500.1:0-6614 GCA_035308625.1 Acidimicrobiales bacterium
CGGCCGTTGATGACGATCTCGGCCATCTGCTGGCGGACGAGCGGGTCGGACGCCCGGCCCTGGTGGCGCAGCAGCTCGATCAGCTTCGGGGTGCTGACGTTGCCGCTCCCCGACGACATGCTCCCGCCGCCGATGGCGGCACGCTCGTTCATCAGCGTGGTCAGTGCCACTGTCCAACCACCGTTGACGTCCCCCAGCCGGTGGTTGTCGGGGATGCGCACCTCGGTGAAGAAGACCTCGTTGAACGACGCGCCCCCGGTGATCTGCCGGAGCGGTCGCACCTCGACGCCCGGGGCGTGCATGTCGACCACGAAGCCGGTCAGGCCCTTGTGCTTCGGGGCGTCCGGATCAGTGCGGCAGATGATCTCGCCGATATCCGACAGATGCGCGCCCGACGTCCACACCTTCTGGCCGGTGACGATCCATTCGTCGCCGTCGCGGATGGCCTTGGTCTGGAGCCCGGCCAGGTCGCTGCCGGCCCCGGGCTCGCTGAACAGCTGGCAGGCGACGATGTCCCCGCGCCACAGCGAACGCAGGTAGCGCTCACGCACTTCGTCGGTGGCGTGGGCCAGGATTGTCGGGGCCACCATGCCTAGGCCGATGCCGTAGACGGTCATGAGCGGGGTGGCGTATTGCGACTCCAGTGCGTCGTAGACCCGCTGGTAGCTCCGAGCCAGTTCCCGGCCGCCGTAGCGGGCCGGTCCAGTGATCCAGCCGAACCCGGCGTCGAAGCGGGCCTGGGCCCAGGCCCGGGCCTCCTCGACCTCGGCCTGTTCCTCTTCCGGGGTCCGCTCCGGCAGGAGCGAGACCTCGTCGGACCCCTCGCCCCAGGCCCGGTGGACCTCGACCCGCGGTTCGGCATTGGCCTCCAGGAAGGCCCGCGCTTCGCGCTCGAAGTCCTGCTCGGAGATGGTCTCGGCCACGTCGCTCCTTGTGGGCCTAGGGCCGGTCCTACCTGTTGACCGGCCGTCGGGGGAGCGTACCGAGGGCGCCGAAAGCGCCGCCAGACGGAGATCATCGGGTAGAAACTGTTGGCGATGGCCTATGTGCTGGCCGTGCTTGCGGCGTTCGCCAATGCGCTGACAACCATCCTCCAGCGCTTGGGGGTCGAGACGGCCCCCGAAGAAACAACCATGCGCCTCAGCCTCCTGGCCCACGCGCTGCGCCGAAAGGTCTGGTTGGCCGGGTTCGGCGTGATGATCGCCGCCTTCCTTCTACAGTTCGCGGCCCTGCACTTCGGCGGGCTCGTTTCCGTGCAACCGGTGCTGACCCTGGAGTTGCCGTTCCTGGTCGCCATTCTCGGCACCTGGTTCCGTCATCAGCTCGGCTGGCGGGAGTGGGCGGGCGCCATCGCCGCCGCCGGCGGGCTGGCCGCTTTCCTTGTCATCGCCCGTCCCGGTGGAGGCACCGACCTCCCCGGCTTCTCCGACTGGTCGATCGTCTCCGCCGCCTGCGTGGCCGCGGCCGCCATCGCCGTGTTGCTCACCCGGCGGGGGTCGCAGGCCTGGCGGGCGGCCATGTTCGGCGTCTCCGCCGCAATCGCCTTCGCCTTCACCGCCGCGCTCATCAAGGAGACCAACCTCCAGATCAGCCAGAGCTGGGGGTCCCTGCTGACGCACTGGGCCCCGTACGCCCTGGCGGCCAGCGGGCTGGCCGGGATGTTCCTGGCTCAGAACGCCTTCCACGCCGGCCCGGTGACCGCGTCCCAGGCCACGCTGGTCATCGTCGACCCACTGGCCTCCATCGCCATCGGCATCGGACTGTTCGGCGACCGGCTCATGACCGACGGCGCCCGCGGTCCGGGCGAAGCGCTCGCCCTGATCGTGCTCTTCATCGGCGCCTACTCGCTGGCCCGCTCGCCGCTCGTGGCCAGCGTCAAGACCGAGGAGGACTCGGGCACCGAGCACCTGCTGGCCCGCCGGCACAAGGGGGGCGACCCGGCCGCCGTCTGGGGACAGGGGTGAGCGCCGGGCCCGACCCCGAGCGGGCCCCTGCCCCCGCCGCCCGGCGCTACGACCCGTGGGCGGCGGTGCTCGAACGCATCGACGACGCCGCCGTCCTGGCCGGCCTCGACCCAGACATCCACCGGATGCTGCGCGTGCCCAAGCGCATCCTCGAGGTGGCCATCCCGGTGCGCATGGACGACGGCCACGTGCAGGTGTTCACCGGTTGGCGCATTCACCACGACACGACGAGGGGCCCCGGGAAGGGAGGGATCCGCTTCCATCCCGACGCGGGTGAGTCCGAGATCGCCGCCCTCGCCGCCGACATGACGCTCAAGACGGCAGTCGTCGACATCCCCTTTGGTGGCGCCAAAGGCGGCGTGCGCTGTGATCCCCACTTGCTCTCCGCCGGTGAGCTCGAGCGGCTCACCCGGCGCTACACGTTCGAGATCTCGTCGCTCCTCGGCCCGGACACCGACATCCCGGCGCCCGATGTCAATACCGACGAGCGCGTCATGGCCTGGATCCTCGACACCATCGACATGCTCCACGGGCGGTCGCTCCCCGGCACGGTGACGGGCAAGCCGTTGGCGGTCGGTGGCATGCGGCTGCACTCCGGCGCGACGGCGTCGGGGGTCGTGCGCTGCGTCCGGGCCGTGTTCAGCTCGCTCGACATGGATGTCGCCCGCGCCCGGGTGGTCGTGCAGGGATTCGGCAAGGTGGGTGGTCCACTGGCCTTCCTCTTGTGGTCGGCCGGCCTGCGGGTGGTGGCGGTGGCCGACGTCGGGGGGGGCGTGCACAACCCGGGTGGTCTCGACATCGGCCGACTGTCGGATCACGTGACCGCGTCAGGCTCGGTGGCGGGTTTCGCCGGCGGGGATGCCATCTCCGGCACCGACCTGTGGGCGGTCGAAGCCGATCTGGTGGTACCCGCCGCCCTCGAAGGCGCCATTGATGCGCCGGCGGCGTCGGCCCTGTCGGCCCACGTCGTGGTCGAGGCGGCCAACGGCCCGACCACTCCGGAGGCCGACGTCGTCTTCGCCACGCGCGGGATCACGGTCGTGCCCGACATCCTGGCCAATGCCGGGGGCGTGACCGCGTCGTACTTCGAATGGGCCCAGAGCCGGCAGGGCTACGCCTGGGACGAGGATGTGGTCGCGGCGCGCCTCGGCCGCACCATGGACGATGCCTTTGCCGCGGTGTGGGCCAAAGCACAGACCCTCGGGGTGTCGATGCGCCGTGCCGCCGGTGCCTTGGCGGTTCAGCGCGTGGCCGACGCCATTGCCGCCCGCGGGCTCTTCCCCTGAGGCTCTCCGCCCAGGGGCAGCGCCGCCCGTCGGCAGCGCCGCCGCTTCGTCTACCAGCCCCGGTCGATCCACTCCTGGAGGTGGGGCGCCTCGGCGCCGACGGTGGTGTCGGCGCCGTGGCCGGGGAGCACCATGGTGTCCGCGCCGAAGCGGGCGTAGATCCGGTCCTCGATGGACCGGATGATCGTCGGGAAGTCGCCTCCGGGGAACTTGGTGGCTCCGGGCCCGCCGGGGAAGAGCGTGTCCCCGCTGAAGAGCAGGGGTGTGCCCTCCACGTGGAAGCACATCGATCCGGGTGTGTGCCCCGGCGTGGCGATGGTGGTGATGCGCAACCGGCCGACCTCGAGCACGGAGTCGTCCTCGAGCACGAGGTCGTAGGCGGGGAGCATCTCGGAGTCGGCTGCGGTCACCGCCACCTCGAAACCGGCGTCACGCACGGCCGGCACGGCTTGGATATGGTCCCAGTGCCCGTGCGTCTCGATGACCTGACGGACCCCGAGATCGCGGCACAACTCGAGCAACAACTCGTGCTCATTGGCCGCGTCGACCAAAACGGCATCGCCCGTCTGCTTGCACCGGATGACGTGCACGTTGTTGTCCACGGGTCCTACCACCACCCGGTGGACCTCGACCAGGCTGTCCTCATAGTGGAGGGGCATGGGGCCCAGTGTATTGACCCGGCCTGTGCGCTCGGCGGCCAGTTGACCGGGTGGTCAACATCCCTGGCCTTCTGGTAAGACAACGGCATGAACTTCGCCTTCAGCGAGGAGCAGGAAGAGCTACGGCGCGCCGTGAAGCGCTTCCTCGAGGACAAGTCGCCCATGACCGAAGTGCGGCGTCTCATGGAGACGACCGAGGGCTTCGACCGGGCCGTGTGGGAGCAGATGGCCAACCAGATCGGCCTCCAGGCGCTCACCATTCCCGAGGAGTACGGCGGCGCCGGCTTTGGCTACGTCGAGTTGATCGTCGTCCTCGAGGAGATGGGCGCGGCGCTGCTGTGCGCGCCCTACTTCTCCACCGTAGCCCTGGCGGCCAACGCGCTGCTCTCGTCCGGTGACGAGTCGGCCAAGAAGGACCACCTGCCCGGCATCGCGTCGGGTGAGACCATCGCCACCCTGGCCTTCACCGAGGACAACGGGCGCTGGGACCTCGACGGGATCACCATGGCCGCCACCGCCAAGGGGGATGCCTGGTCCCTCGACGGGGCCAAGATGTTCGTGCTCGACGGGCACACCGCCGATCTCGTCGTCGTGGCCGCCCGAACCGGCAAGGGTGTGAGCCTCTTCGCCGTCGAAGGCGGTGCCAGCGGGCTCACCCGGACGCCGCTCGCCACCATGGACCAGACGCGCAAGCAGGCCCGTCTCGAATTCGCCGGAGTGCCCGCCCGCCTCATCGGCGACGAGGGGGCGGCCGGCGCGGCACTGTCGCGCACGCTCGATCTGGCCGCTGTAGCCCTGGCGGCCGAGCAAGTGGGCGGGGCGCAGCGCTGCCTCGACATGTCGGTCGACTACGCCAAGACCAGGATCCAGTTCGGCCGTCCCATCGGATCGTTCCAAGCCATCAAGCACAAGTGCGCGGACATGCTGCTCGAGGTGGAGTCGGCCAAGTCGGCGGCCTACTACGCCGGATGGGCGGCGGCCGAGGACTCGGAGGAATTGCCGGTCGTGGCCAGCTTGGCCAAGTCCTACTGCTCCGAGGCCTATTTCCACGCCGCCGCCGAGAACATCCAGATCCACGGGGGCATCGGCTTCACGTGGGAGCACGACGCCCACCTCTACTTCAAGCGGGCCAAGTCGTCGGAGCTCTTGCTCGGCGACCCCTCGTACCACCGCGAACTGCTGGCCCAGCGCATCGGGATCTGAGCGGCGGCTGCCCATCCGCCCCGCCCGGCCCAGGGGCGGCGAGCGATACTGGGTTCGTGGAGCAGGGTCCTCGGGCGTCCGACGCCGAGCGCGAGCGAGTCGTCGCCGCGTTGCAGCGACACTTCGCTGACGGCCGGCTCACGAGCGACGAATTCAGCGAGCGTCTGGAGCGCGTCCTTTCCGCCCGCACCTTGGGTGAGCTCTACGAGCTCACTGCCGACCTGCCCGAGCTCCCCGTTGTCGACGTGACGAGTCTGCCGATGCGCCCCGCCGGCCGGCGGCGGCGCTGGTGGCGGGGCTGAAGGTCGCGTGCCGGCCGGAGCGTGGGGCTCAGTGCCGGGCCCGGTCGGCCCGCTCGCCGTTCACACTGCCTCGAGCTCGCCGGCGGCCTCGGCCAGCACCGTCGTGCTCACTCATGACTTCCCCGTCGACGTCGACAGCGCGGAACGGACCGGACGCAGCCTGCCCCAGCTCGCCGATCGCCTGGCGGCCGAGTCGGGATGGCGGGTGGTGGCCGGTTGCCTCCGCGGCGCCGGCGCGTCAGCCGGCGACTTCTCGCTGTGCGGCTGGCTCGACGATCTCGGCGCCCTGGTGGATCACGCCACCGGTCTGGCGGCCGGCGGTGGGGTGTGGGTGGTGGGCTTTGGGGTCGGCGGTGCGGTGGCGCTGTGCCTGGCTGCCGCCGACACCCGCGTCCGCGGGGTCGGGTCCCTCGCCGCTCCAGCCACGTTCGCCGACTGGGCTCAGGACCCGGCGGCCATGGTCCATGCGGCTCGCCGGGTCGGGGTGATCCGCCACAGCGGGTTCCCTGAGCATCTCGCCGACTGGGCGCACGAGTTCACCGAGCTGCGGCCCGTGGAGGCCTCCGCGTTGACTGCGCCCCGCCCGGTGCTGGTGGTGCACGGGGCCGACGACGACGAGGTCCCGGTGTCCGATGCGCGCCTGCTGGCCGAGGCGGCCGGCCGTTCGGCCGAGCTGCGCATCCTGCCCGGAGCGGGGCACCGCCTGAGGGCCGATCCCCGAGCCATGGCGCTGCTCGTGGGCTGGCTCGAGCGCCAGGAGCCCTAGGCGTCCGCGCTGCCCCCGAGCGCTTGATCGATCGCGTGGCTGAGCCGTCGTGCTGCCTCCTCGGGGTCGGGTGCGCCGGTCAGGTAGCGCACCACGACGAAGCGCCGCACGCCCGCCGCCGCCAGCGGAGGGATCGTCTCGGGGCGCACACCTCCAGTGACGAACACGGGCCGACCTGCGACGCGGGTGGCCTCGCCGGCATAGGCGACACCGGTGCCGGCCCGGCCGGGCTTCGTGGGTGTGGGTTCCACCGGTCCCGCCGAGATGTAGTCCACCGGTTCGGCCCGGCTGGCCTCGAGCTCGGAGTGTCCGTGGGTGGACAGGCCCACGATCGCGTCGGGCCCGACGATCCGTCGCGCCACGCTCGGAGGGATGTCGTCCTGGCCCACGTGGACCCCGCTGGCGCCGGCGGCTGCGGCCACGTCGGGCCGGTC
>DATGGF010000501.1:0-3693 GCA_035308625.1 Acidimicrobiales bacterium
GCTCTCCCCTGTGCTCCTGTGCGGCGAGGACGAGTTCGACGAGATGGAGCAGATCCTGCGCAAGGTGCTCACCGCCGCCGGGCGCTGACCTCGGGTCGCGCCGGCTCGCCCTTGGGCCGCCTCAGGGGGCGGTCGTCGTAGTGGTGGTCGTGTAACAGAACCCGCTCGGGCACACCCCGTGGGCGGGGGCGCCGATGGCGGGTACCGGCTGCGTGGTCGACGTCGTGGTGGGCGCAGCCACGGTGGTCGTAGTGGTGGGTGCGGTGGTGGTCGTGGATGTCGGGGACCCGCCGGCTCGCGTGGCCGGGTCCACCGACCGGCTGGAGGCCCCGGTGTCCGACGCCGCCGGGGGCGAACCGGCCGGGCGCGCGGGGGTGGACGCACCCACCATGGCCAGCGAACCGATCACCAGGCCGACCACGGCAAACGCGCCGACGGCGCCCGCGGCGAGCCGCACTCCACGCTTCCCCACAGGCCCAATTGTACGCACCAGTGGTGACAACGGGACGCACCGTGCCCGCTTGCGCACCCCGGCACGGGCACCCGGCCCCGAGTGCCGCACCGGAGCGGCGGCCGGATCGATCCCTACACTGAGCGCCCCGACGGGCGTAGCCCCCCGCCGGGGCGCGAGCCGAGGAGGACATGCGGTGACCCAGGACGACATCGCCGAGCTGCTCGAGATCGACGAGATCATCCGCCTCAAGCACGCCTACTTCCGCCTGCTCGACACCAAGCGCTTCGACGAGCTCGGCACCCTGCTCACCGAGGACGCCACGTCGTCCTACGACTCGGGACAGCTCTCCTTCGAGGGCCGTGACGCCATCGTCGCCTTCCTCGGCGACTCACTGGGCGACCTCGGCTTCGTCACCATGCACCACGGGCACCACCCGGAGATCACGTTGACGTCGCCGTCGTCGGCCACCGGGCGTTGGTACCTGGAGGACCGCCTCGTCATCGTGGCCCACGACTTCGAGCTCCACGGCACCGCGCTGTACCGCGACGAGTACCGCAAGGTGGACGGGCACTGGCGCATCAGCCACACCGGCTACGACCGGATCTTCGAGGAGCGCCGGAAGCGCTCGACCGGAGAGGTCCACTCCTTCGTGTCCGGGGTGGAGTCATTGCGGACCGATGGCGGTGCCGGCGGGCCGGCGCCACGACGGATCAGCTGAGCCGGCTCAGGGTACGAGCACGACCTTGCCGGCGATCGACCGGTCGAGGAGCCCCGACATCACCGCCACCGCATCTTCGAGTGGCCGCTCGACCGGCATCACCGGGTGGAGGCGTCCGCCGGCGACCATGCCGAGCAGCTCGGCCAGGAGCGCGCCGTTGGCCGTCGGGTCGGAGAAGGCCCAGGCGCCCCAGTCGACGCCGACCACGGTGCGGTTGTTGAGCAGCACCTGGTTGAGCGGCACCGAGGCGATCGACCCCGAGGCGAAGCCGACGACGCACAGCCGTCCGAATCGCTTGGTCGCTCGCAACGCCGGCTCGCTGTGCCGGCCTCCGACCGAGTCGATCACCACGTCGATCCCGCCACCCGACAGCTCGCGGGCCCGGGCCTTCAGGTCCTCGTCCTCGTAGGCGATGGTGTGCAGCGCGCCCGTGGCCTGCGCCGCGGCGAGCTTCTCCGTCGACGAAGCGGCGGCGATGACATTGGCACCGAGGGCCAGTCCCACGTCCACCGTCGCCAGCCCGATCCCCCCACCCGCGCCCAGGACGAGGAGCCACTCCCCCGCTTGCAGCCGGGCCCGATGGACCAAGGCGAACCAGGCCGTGCTGTAGCTCTGGACGAAGGCGGCCGCCTGCGAGAACGACAGGGCATCGGGGATGCGCTCGACCGACTCGGCTCTCAGCACCACGTGCGAGGCGAAGGCCCCGAACCCGGTCATCGACATGACGCGGTCACCCGGTCGCACGTTCGTGACCCCGTCGCCCACCGACGCGACCTCGCCGGCGATCTCGCCCCCGGGGACGTAGGGGGTGGGCGGGCGCATCTGGTACCGGCCCTGGCAGATGAGCCCGTCCACGAAGTTGACTCCCGCCGCCCGCACGGTCACCACCACCTGGCCGGGGCCGGCCACCGGCGCGCCGCGCTCCTCTACCACCACGTTGTCGAGAGGGCCGAGCTCGCGGCACACCACGGCGCGCATCATCGGGACACTACGAGGCACCTGGGCTTCGCCACCAGGTCCGCGCCGGGCGCCCGGCCCAGCCAAAGTTCTTGCATTTCATGTGCAACTTTCTTACCATGTCCCCGTGGCGAGAACCGTCGCCGAACCTCGAGGCACCCGGACCGCCGGCGCCCGGCCCACCACGGAGCCGGCCCCGATCGACGGCCGGGCCGCCCGAGGTGAGCGGACGCGCCGGGCGCTGGCCGAAGCACTGGTGGCGCTGGTGGAAGAGGGCGACCTCCGGCCGACGGCGCGGGCGGTGGCGGCGCGGGCCGGCGTCTCGCAGCGGATCGTCTTCCATCACTTCGACGACGTGGAAGGCGTGCTGCGCGAGGCCGTGGCCGTCCAGGTCGAACGTCATTGGAGCAAGCTCCGCCCCATCGACCCGGCCCTCAGCACCGAGAACAAGGTCACGCTGGTGGTGCGCCAGCGCAGCGCGTTGTTCGAGGCCATCTCGCCCATGCGACGCGCCGCCGCGCTCGCCGAGGACTCCTCTCCCACCGTGGCCGCCCAGCTGGCCCGGGCGCAGCGGGGCCTGCGCAACGCGCTGGCGCAAGCCTTCCAGCCCGAGCTCGACGACGCCGGCGCCGGTCCCGGAAGGAGCGACCTGCTCGATGCCCTGGAGCTGTGCAGCGGATGGGAGACCTGGGACCAGCTCCGTCGCCGCATGGGCCACGGCCCCGCGGCCGCCCGGCGGGTGATGACGCGCCTGCTCGTCGCCGCGCTGGGCCCGCACGCATCGGATTCGAAAGGAGACCACTCATGAAGTTCGTGCGCACCCCGGACGAGCGCTTCGCCCAGCTCCCCGGTTACGCCTTCTCCCCCCACTATGTCGACATCCCCGCCGGGGACGGCGACGGCGCCTTGCGCGTGCACTACCTCGACGAGGGCCCGGCCGACGCCGCCGACACGGTGCTGCTGCTGCACGGCGAGCCGTCGTGGAGCTACCTGTACCGGATGATGGTGCCGTTGCTGGTCGACGTCGGGCACCGGGTGATCGCGCCCGACCTCGTGGGGTTCGGCCGCTCAGACAAGCCCGCGGCCCGGGAGGAATACACGTACGCCCGTCACGTCGAGTGGATGCGCGCCGCGTTGTTCGACCGCCTCGAACTCCGTGGACTGACCCTGGTGGGCCAGGACTGGGGCGGGTTGATCGGGTTGCGCCTGGTGGCCGAGCACCCCGAGCGCTTCGCCCGGGTGGTGGCGGCCAACACCGGGCTGCCCACCGGAGACTTCACCATGGGGGACGCCTTCTTCGCCTGGCAGCGCTTCTCCCAGGAGGCCCCCGAGCTCCCGGTGGGCCGGATCGTGGCCAGCGGCTGCACCGGTGATCTCGGCGCCGGGGTCGAAGCCGCCTACGACGCGCCGTTCCCCGACGAGTCCTACAAGGAAGGAGCGCGCCAGTTCCCGTTGCTCGTGCCCAGCCGGCCCGACGACCCGGCCGCCGATGCCAACCGGGCCGCATGGGAGGTGCTCAAGACCTTCGACAAGCCGTTCCTGTGCGCGTACTCCGACAGCGACC
>DATGGF010000502.1:0-1653 GCA_035308625.1 Acidimicrobiales bacterium
CCCGCGCTCAAGCAGCCCCAACAGGGTCAACGGAACACTCATACCCGAGAGACTACCTTACGAGTAGTCTCTCGGGTAATAGCTGCCCTACCAGGTGACGGGGAGGGACTTCAGGCCGAAGACGACTCCGTAGACACGGAACGCGGGCTCGGCGGCCGGGTCGGCCAGGGTGAGGCCGGGGAAGCGACGCAGCAGCGCCGGGAAGGCGATGCGCATCTCCATTCGGGCCAGGGGTGCCCCGAGGCAGTGGTGCACGCCGTGGCCGAAGGCGACGTGGCCCACGGCGCCGCGGGTGACGTCCAGGGTCTCCGGGTCCTCGATGAAGGAGCCGTCACGGTTGGCGGCGGGAATCGAGGGGATGATGAGCGATCCCTCGGGGATGACGCGCCCGGCGATCTCCACCTGGGCCGTGGTCTTCCGGGGCGGCAGCGTGTGCACGATGGACAGCCACCGCAGCAGTTCCTCGACGGCGGCCTCGACCTGGGACGGGTCGTCGCGGACCAGGGCCAGCTGGTCCGGGTTCTGCAGGAGGGCGAGGGTTCCCAGGCCCAGCATGTTCGAGGTCGTCTCGTGCCCGGCCAGCAGCAGCAGGTCGGCGACGCCGGTCAGTTCCTCGGTGTCGAGGTCGTCCTTGTGCTCGCGAACCAGCACGCCCAGCATGTCCTCGCCCGGGTCGGCCTGGGCGCGGGCGACCAGTTCCGCCATGTACTCCCGGTTCTCCCGGCTGGCTTTCACCTGCTCGTCTCGCGGCAGTGACAGGTCCAGCATCCGGGCGGACCGGCCCTGGAAGCCCTCACGGTCGGCGAACGGCACGCCCAGCAGTTCGCAGATCACCAGGGACGGCACGGGCACCGCGAACAGCGACACCAGGTCGGCCGGCTTCCCGGCCCGTTCCAGGTCATCCAGCGCGGCGTCGACGATCTCGCGGATCCGGGGCTCGAGCCGGCGCATCCGGTGCACCGTGAACTCCGGGGTGAGGATCTTGCGCAGCCGGGTGTGCTCGGGAGGGTCGTACATGATCAGAAAGCCGTCGCGCCGGGCGGGCCCGGCGTAGGACCCCTTGGCGCTGCTGAAGGTGTCCGCGTCGGCGAACACCCGGCGGATGTCCTCGTGCCGGGTGACCACGTAGACGGTCAGCCCGAACGGGGTCTGGACCTCCATGACGCCCTCAGCGTCCCGCGCCCGGCCCAGTTCCGGGACTGGCGCGAATCCGTCCCGGCGCATGTACAGCGGCATCTCCGGCGCTTCGGTCACATATCCAACCTAGCTGAAGGCACGCAGTCGGGAGGGACTGGAGGGGACAGGATCCATTCGAGATAAAGATGTTCTGAAAGGGGCGGGATGGGCGACGGCATGATCGCCTGGTTACCAAACGACATCCGGACCCGCGCCGCACACCAGATGACAGCCGCACGACCCGAAGCGGTTCGCAGCCCCGGTCATCAATGTGGGCGCTGGTAACGTTCACATTTTCCGCACGATTATGAAGGCGAATATACGCACGTCAAGACGCTTGTCGGATGAGATGGGTTTTGATATAAGCACTCTACAAGCTAATTGACTGTTAACGTTCCCAATTACTGGGAAGGTGGAAAGGGTGCCCTGGCAGTAATGCAGATGGCATGGCTGGCATGGTGAAGCGGGCGACTATGC